>JAURIP010000252.1 GCA_030832695.1 Sediminibacterium sp.
AAGCGCTTGTATTATGTTAGTGATGAACCTACTGGACTTGGGGGTACTGATATTTATTATATTGAAAAAAATAATGATGGTTCATGGAAAGCAACAAATAATTTGGGTCAAGTTGTAAATACGGAAGGCAATGAACTATTCCCGACATTTTATGATGGTTTATTTTGTTTTAGTTCAAATGGTCACCCAGGTTTAGGCGGTTTGGATATATATAGAGTAGAGGCAAATGATAAGGATGAATTTGTTGTTAAAAACCTAGGTTATCCAATTAATAGTACTACTGATGATTTGGCTTTTTATATGAGTGATAATGCCGGATATTTTAGCTCCAATAGAAATGGCTCTGATGATATATTCGCTTTTGATTATAAAAAGGCCTTGGTTAAAATTTCTGGTCAAATATTAACTGATTTTAAAAAAATGGGTAATACCAAGGTGTATTTATATTCATATGATGAAAATGGCAAGAAAATACTAGAGGATAGTAGTTTTTTAGATGCAAATTCAAACTATGCATTTAATACTAGACCCAATCAAAAGTTTACAGTAGCTGTGTATGATAAATATGGAAATAAACATGAAATAGAAGTTAACTCAGATAATTATATCAAAACAAATGATGAGTATAAAAAGTCTATTGCATTATTAAATTTGCCAGTACCTGAGCAAGAATTAAAAGAAATTAAATTAAAAGAAGAAGCAATAAGAAATGCTGAATTAGCTAAGTTGTCTAAACAATTTATAAGAACAATTGATTCTCTTAAAAGCTTAACGAATGATTATGTCGAATTACACCATCCATTTGATCAGGTGTATATCATTAAGAAAGACCTAAACGATTATTATAAACTCATTGAACGTGTAAAATATTTGATGGGTAAGAAAATTGTAATTGTATCAGCCGCCGATTGTAATGGTGCTTTAGAATACAATGAAGATTTATCATTACGTAGAGCCAAGCGGATATATAAATCTCTTGCAAATTCATATAATACTACAATAATTAAGCAAGTAGGAGAGCGAGAGCTTTTGAAAGATTGTGGTGAAGCAAGAAAAGATATAGCAGAACAAGTAGTTAATAGGTATAGTTACATATTTATATTAAATAAATAATTTTTAAAAATTATGAGTAATAAAACATTAAATCATCCAATTGTAAGTTTAGCAACGAGAGAGTTAGAGGTGTATCATATGCTTGCTAAGGGTATGAAAACCAGTGAAATTGCAAAGGCTCTTTCATTAAAGGCAAATACCATATCTACCATTAAAAAGATGATTTTTAAAAAATTAGGAATTTCAAGTATTTTTGAATTATACAAATTAGCCAACAAGTAAATTTATAAAAAATGAAAAAAAATATACTAGTAGTATTTCTTATTCTAAGTATTTCATCTTTAAACGCACAAACAACTCCTTCATCTGATAATGACATTACAAAATATTTGAAGTTTACGAATGATAATTACGATATGGGCAAGATCCCTAATGGTAAACCAGTTGAATACAATGTGGATGTTCAAAATATCAGTAATTCAAATATTACTTTGGATAACGTAATAGTGGGTTGTGGTTGCACGACACCTAAATACACAAAAAATCAAGTTTTAACTCCTGGCACACATGCGATAATTACTTTGGGTTTCAATGGTTTAGCCATAGGACCATTTTCAAAATCAGCCACACTATTTTTTAGTGGCAACTTAGTGAAGCCCGTTTCATTTAATGGAGTTGGGGTGCAGTAATTAAATTCATTGTTTAGATAATTATCTATTTTTTTAATTCCAGATTGCCGTCGCTTTGCTCCGGCAGCCCAATAGAAAATAATCTAATTTACAACAGGATTACCTCCCTTCGGTCGGTGATTTATGGTGCAATTAATTTTCAATTAATCCCCCAACCGGATTGCCGTCGCTTTGCTCCGGCTTCCCAGTTGGGGGCGAGAATGACAAAAAAGGGGAAGCCGGTAGGATTTATGCCCAAAACTAAATGGCTGCGCCATTTCCAAATGTATCGTTCACAGCAAAATCGAAGCAAGCTTCATTTTTCTGCTCCCGCTACATTTTCTCACTCCGTTCAGTTTTGGGCATTAAAAAAGGGGCTTTTAGCCCCTTTTTTGTCATTCTGCGGAGAGTTAGGGATTCGAACCCCAGGACCTGTTACAGTCAACAGTTTTCAAGACTGCCGCAATCGACCGCTCTGCCAACTCTCCGCGGCAAATGTAGGAAGGGAAACCGAATTTTGCAAAAATACTTGCAATTTATATGGTTAAACAATTGGTCTAATTTATTGACTACCATGTATCTTTACAAAAATGGGCTAAGTGAAAGAATTATCTACATTAAATGTGTTTTTTTGGAAATATCGGGTGCGATTCTTCATTGGAATTGTATTTGTCATTGCAACTAACTATTTAGCGGTTTTGGCACCCCAAATCACAGGTTATGTGGTTGGTTTGGTTCAAGCTAAATTACCGGGTTCTAAGACCGTTTCTCCAATACATAATGAAATGGTCACGATTGGTATCGATCAAATTAGTACACATTATAATTTTACATTTGCGGGTTTGGTCACTTTTTGTAGTCTTATTATTTTGATTTTGGCCATCATCAGAGGGGTGTTTATGTTTTTTATGCGCCAAACCATAATTGTGATGAGTAGGCATATTGAGTTTGATCAAAAAAACCAAGTGTACGAACACTATCAAAAATTAGATACTGAATTTTATAAAACACATAGCACGGGTGATTTAATGAGTCGCATCACTGAAGATGTGAGTAGGGTGCGTATGTATACAGGACCATCTTTAATGTATTTAATTAACCTAGTTTCATTAATTGGTTTTTGCTTGTACAATATGTTTAGCAAGGATGTATTACTTAGTTTGTACGTTTTAGCACCGTTACCCATATTAGCCATTACTATTTATTATGTGAATAGTATCATTAATAAAAAGAGTGAACAAATTCAAGGGCAACTTTCTGATTTAACCACGAATGCACAGGAATCTTATTCAGGCATTAGGGTCATCAAATCATTTGTGCAAGAAAAAGCAATGTTGGGGTTCTTTAAAAAAAATAGTGAATTGTATCGTAAAAATGCAGTGAGCTTGGCAAAAGTGGAAGCAATTTATGCACCAACAATGGCTTTAATGATTGGCT
>JAURIP010000305.1 GCA_030832695.1 Sediminibacterium sp.
ACAGCTTCAAGTGGTGCAAAATCACCACCCATCATATCAATACCGATATTCATTAAATTTTTATTTGAATTACGCTTTTAATGGCGCTTTTTCAGATACCAATTTACCTTTATAATATAATTTACCTTCTTGAACATGCGCGCGATGACGAACATGGATTTCACCAGTTGTGCCATCTTTGCTTAAGGTAACTTCTTGAGCTACGTAGTGAGTTCTTCTTTTAGCACTTCTTTGTTGGGAGTGTCTGCGTTTAGGATTAGGCATCTCTTATGTTTTAATTATTTTATATTTATTTTACTTTTCTACTTTTTTTGTTCTTTTTTACTTCTTCTTCTTCCTTTTCTTCCTTATTCGTTTGTTCCCTATTTTATTCCCCCAAGTCTTTAAACTTATCTAAATCTTTCCAAATTTTATTGTTTGGAATTTCATTAGGGTTTGATCTAAACTTTTGCAACTGATCGAGTATTTCCTTATTGCAAGTGGATTCTCCTTTTTCAGTTTCCTTACAAACCTTTTGCAATGGGATACTCAAATTTATAAATTCAAAAATCCAAGCTGCAATTGAAAAATGACTTTCGTGTCGATCAATATAAAATATGTCCGGATCCTCTTCATTGCTGTTCATGGTGTCAGGGTCGTCCACTAATTTTACAATCAGATTAAACTCGTCCCATAATTGAACCGTTAGGGGATTACCACAACGATCGCATATGGTTTCCACCTTGCCATCTACATCAAAATGTAATTGCATAAAACCTTGGTTCTTCTCTAATTTGAGTTTAACCAATGTGTTACAATTTTCGAAATCCTGCGGTCCGAAACTAGTAAAGAACTTGTCCTCAATACGGTATTCTAACTCGTGTAAACCGGGTATTAAACCCACAAATGCTATTTCGTAAGCCCTGTTTTGGTTCATAACCGTACTTATAAGGGTGGCAAAGTTAGTAAAAACCAACCAAAAGACAAAGTTTATCCTAATTTTACCCTATAAATAGTTCCAACTTGAAAAGGGGTAGTAAAATAGTTAAATGGGGTGCAAAATGGATATGGCAAATAGTTGCCCTATTGCTTGTTGTTTGCACTTTCTTCCCTGAGTTGGTACAATTGACCTACACCAAGTTGGTATTTAAATGGGGGGCCATGGGGTTGCGGATCATCACTGGTACGATTCGTTTTGCCATTGGAGAATATTTGTATATAATATTAATTATATTATTGATTTACAATTTAATATATAGTTTATATAAATTAAAATATCAATTTAAATCAGCCATTTTTACTACAAATACCTGGTATACAGTGAGTAAAAATGCTAGCGTTATTTTTGTCATTTTTGAGCTTATCTGGGGATTAAACTATCATCAAATAACTCCTGCAAAGGATTTTAATCTTCAAGTACCCAAAACTTATACAGAAAGGCAGATGGATTCCATGAGCCTTTCCTTGATTAGCCAACTCAATAATACGAGGTCCATCATTTCAGATAGCCAATTAAAATCGGTTAAAGGGGACAGCTTGATAAAACAGACATTACATCATTATGGGGCTATTTCAGAACAATATTCCTTTTTAAGCTATTCCTACCCTAATGTTAAATGGGCGCAATTACCAAGATTAGGAGATTATATTGGGTACCTGGCTTTTTATCATCCAATAACGGGTGAGGCAATTGTAAGGGCTGATTTGCCCATTCTAACCTTACCATTTACAATTAGTCATGAAATAGCACATCAATTAGGTTACGCATCTGAAACGGAGGCTAACTTTATTGCGTATGTAGTGGCTTTAAATTCAAAGGATCCATTGTTTGAATATGCGATGCAGCTTCAATTATTTACGTACAGTCAGGAAGCACAATTATTTATGATTGCTAAATCGGGCAACTTTAAAAAATGGGAGGCAGTCGTGAAAAGAAATAAAGCACTTTTATCACCCAAAGTATTGTCCGATCGTAAATTGATTCGGGATTTCTTTATATCTAGACAAAACCAACGACTACCAGGTAGTGAAAAATTATACGATCAATTTTTAATTTGGAACAAACAAGCTAACGGTATTAATAGTTATAACGATGTGCTATTATGGGCTTTGGCTTATCAAAAAAAGTCAGCTTAAAACTTATTCTTCCACATCATACTCTCGATAGGCTTATCAGGTTGGCCGCTATATTTAGCGTTTGCTTTTTGATTATAGCTTACTTCAATTTCACCCTCTACTGGGAAATAAATAAGTTGTCCAATCGGCATGCCTTTATAAATTTTAACTGGTTGCTTTACTGAAATTTCAAGTGTCCAGTTGCCACAAAATCCTACATCACCTTTTCCTGCTGTTGCATGAATATCGATGCCTAGTCGACCGGTTGATGATTTACCTTCTAAAAATGGAACATGTGCATGTGTCTCTGTATATTCTAAGGTTACCCCCAAATAAAAGCCACTTGGTTCTAAGACATACCCTTCGTCTGGAATTTCAAAATAGGTAATAGTATTGTGCGCTTTTGCATCCAAAACATTGTTGTCATAAGTAGCCAACCATTTTCCTAAATGTACATCATAGCTATTGCTACCCAAGTCCTTTCTGTCGTAAGGTGTTATTTTTATCGTTCCTTTTTCAAGCTCTTCTAAAATGCGC
>JAURIP010000172.1 GCA_030832695.1 Sediminibacterium sp.
CTTTAAAGTATAGTTATACTCATCCTGTAAAGAATCTTGTGCGTAAGATTTAAGAACGGTATCTAATTTTTCTTGGATACCTGGGAATAAAGCAATGACGCTTTGATCATCAAAATAACCAATTTTAACCTGTGCAGATGCTGTGTTGTTAAATGAGGCTGCAACTAATAAAATGGCTGCAAATAAAAAACCTTTTTTCATATCTAATTGTTTTTTTAAAAAATCTATTTGTTTGTTTTACTAAATATTGATACCCAATTCCTTCAAAATATCGTCGCTTTTGTCCAGTTTCGGGTCTGCAAATATAATGGTAATTCCTTCACTTTTATCTAAAATGAAGTCATATCCCCTAGCAGTAGCTAATTTTTGGACGGCATTATATACTTTGTCTTGGATAGGTTTAACCATTTTTTGGCGTTCCTTGAACAAATCGCCCTCATAACCAAAGCGTTTCTTTTGAAGGTCCCTAAGCTCCTTTTCCTTCACAAAAAGCTCGTCTTCTCTTTTTTTCTTAAGGTCATCAGAAAGCATAAACTGCTCCGCCTCATAATTTTTATACATCTTATCGAGGGTCATTTGCTTTTGATCAATTTCTTGTTGCCATTGATCACCTAAAGCCTTTAATTTTTTATCCGCTTCCTTATATTCTGGAATTTTATCCAAAATATACTTTGTATTGATGATCGCATATTTTGTTTGTGCATTTGATGAAAATGCCGTCAAAATAGAGATGACTAAAACAAAAAAAACTTTATTGAATTTCATAAGCTATAATTTAAATAACGAAATTAAAAATTACTCGACTACTTTACTTAGTTACTATTCTGGCTCAAAACCTAACATAAAGGTAAACCTTCCTGCATCTTTTAAGGTATTAGTGCCATTTAATCGATCTAAACCAATACCGTAATCAAATCCCAAAAGTCCAAACATTGGTAAGAAAAAACGCATACCCAAACCAACAGAACGACGAAGTTTAAATGGATTGTATTCCTTCATACTATACCATCCATTGGCTGCTTCAAAAAAGCCCAACGCATAAATAGTACTACTAGCAGCCAAACTTAATGGATATCTAATTTCAACTGCGTATTTATTAAAAATGGTAAAGTGCTGACGTGCTGATTGTTGGTCAGGGTTCACCTTAGGATTAGAAGTTTCATATACAGGATAACCTCTTTGCGCAATAATATCATAGCCTAATAATGCAAACTGGTTACTTAATCCAGCATCCCCTAATTGGAATCTTTCAAAAGGAGAAATAGCAAGATTCGTATTATAACGTCCTAGGAATCCGTACTTAGCTGCAAAGCGTAATACAAATTGCTTATTATGTTCCTCCCCGGCTGGTTTACCCAATGGCACAAACCACTCTCCATTAAAACGCCACTTATGATACTCTAATAATTGATATGGGTTTTCTCTTTTTCCAAAGTTGGGATCAAACAAAGAATACGGTGGTGTTAATTGCGCACTCAATAAAAATGTGGAACCTGTTCTTGGAAAAGTAGGTTGATCAATGGAGGTTCTTTGTAAAGCAACCCTGAAGTTGAAATTGTTTACATTACCATTGGAGAAATTAGGCAAATTATAAGGATCAATTGCGTAATCTTTTAATGTGTAGCGTGTATAGTTAATACCCGTGCTTAAGGAGAAGTAATCATCAGGCCATTGCAATTGACGTCCAAAGGAAACAGTTGCTCCTGTGGTAGATATATAACGTGCATCAGCTGCATTTGGATTATACATCCCCGTTTGCAGATCATAGGTTTGACCATATTTCGTATTATACACACTTACCGTTAAAGTATTTCTCTTAATGCCCCCAAACCAAGGCTCCGTAAATGAAAAATTCGTGGAACGGAATGCCTTACCATTACTTTGAATCCGCAAACTTAACTTTTGCCCATCTCCCATGGGTAATGGATCCCAAGCAGATTTTTTAAAGAAGTTTTTAGAAGAAAAATTATTAAAAGTGATACCTAAGGTACCGGTAAGTCCAATATAACCACCCCATCCAGCACTTAATTCTAATTGGTCACTTGATTTCTCTTCCACACCATAATTAATATCTACCGTACCATCTTCTGGATTTGGAACAGGATCAATTTTAATTTTTTCTTGGTCAAAATAATTTAACTGTGAAATTTCTCTTTGTGAACGTATCAATAATGTACGACTAAATTTATCACCTGGTATGGTTCTAATTTCACGACGAATGACAAAGTCTTTTGTTTTTTCATTACCTGCAATACGAATTGTTTTGATGGTCGCTTGCGGTCCTTCTCTCATTCTTATTTCAAAATCGATGGTATCGTTATAAACAGCAGTTTCAATGGGATCAACATTAAAAAACAAATAACCATCATCTTGGTATAAGCCACTGATATCTCCACCTTCCGCTGTTTGTGTTTTGCCTAATTTATTATATAATATTTCTCTGTTATAAATTTCCCCTTTTTTAATATTTAATATACTAGTCAATAAAGAGTCCGGGTATTTTGTATTTCCTCTCCAAGTAATATTTCCAAAAAAATACTTGCGTCCTTCCTTTAATTGAATATCAATATTTAAATTACCTACTGCATTGTGATAAAGCGTATCCTTTTCAATTACAGCGTCACGAAAACCTAATGAATTATAATAATTCAATAAATTATCACGACTCTCTTCAAATTTTTTCTCACTATATTTTGAAGAGGACAATTTAAAACGTACGTAAGGATTTAAAATTTTTCTAGTTTTAGTAAAAGTTAAATACCCTTTTTCAGCCATGTACTGTTCAAAAGTATACGGTGTTGTTTTTACAATCACTGGTTTGTCGTACACAGGGAAAAGGGTCATTCTAGATTTTTCATGCACTTCCTTTAAACTTTTCTTCAGTTTAACTTCGTCCACTAAATTGCCACCAAAATTGATATTATTAATACGCACTTTAGGACCACGATCCACTTTAAAATCCAACAATAAACTATTTTTTTTAGTGGCATCCTTTTTTTCGATGATCGCCACTTTTGCATCCTGAAAACCTTTTTCAGCATAAAACTTTTTAATCCCTTCTACTGCAGTGATCTTCATATTTTCAGTAATCACACGATTAGGGGTTAACCCAGTTTTACCAGACAATTCATCGGTTTCTGACTTTTTAACACCTAAAAAACTAAACTTAGATAACCTTGGTCTTTCAACCACATCAATTTCAACATCAATTTCATTATTGACCAAGTCCGTTATATAAACACTTACATCACTAAAGTAGTTTTGATCCATTAATTTATGAATCGCTTTAGCAAAATTATCACCCCCAGGAATAGCTACTTCATCCCCAATATTCAAGGTAGAAAGGGACAATAATAAGTTCTCGTCAAAATTTTCATTTCCCACCACTTTAATGTCCCGAATTTTGTATTTGGCAGGGGCTTTTTGATTGAAAATGTTCATCAGTTTGACATTAATCTGTGTAACTGAATCCTTCACGGGTGCCACCTGGGCAAAAGAAGTCGAGGATAAAAAAAGAACCAATAAAGATCCTATATAAAATGGAAAGAATTTCTGCATCTGCAAAGGGGCTACATTTATTATTTTAAAAGTGTCGCAAATTACTCGTAATATTTCAAAGTCTTTGTTAAAACCTCAAAATAGTTATATTAATTTTTTTACTCATTTGTTTGAACCTGCAGGCTGGTTTTCCCAAATCTGCGCTCCCTAGATTGAAAATCAAGGATGGCCTCGATCAAATCTTTCTTGCGAAAATCGGGCCAACGGGTCTCTGTAAAGTACAATTCAGCGTATGCTAGCTGGTATAATAAAAAGTTGCTTATTCGGTATTCTCCGCTGGTACGAATCATGAGCTCTGGGTCCGGAAATGCACTGGTAGAAAGGGCTGCCTCCAAGGTTGCCTCCTCGATATCATCGGGCTGCATTTGCCCAATTTTTACCTTCTCGGCGATGTTTTTTATCGCTTGTATGAGCTCCCACCTGCTGCTATAGCTAAGTGCAATGATAAGTTCTAGTCCGGTATTATTGGCGGTGGTTTGCGTGGCATTTTCTAGGGCTGCTTTGGCATCATCTGGTAACAAAGAAAGATTGCCAATAAAGTGCAATTTGATGTTGTTTTTATGCAAGTCAGGCACTTCCTTGGCAATGGTATCCACAAATAGACTCATTAGGCCAGCAACCTCGGCTGCTGGGCGATCCCAATTTTCGGTACTAAATGCATATAAAGTGAGGTATTTTATGCCTATTTCTGATGCAGCTTCCACAATATTACGAACGCTTTGTACCCCATGGAAGTGCCCATAAAGTCGGTCCTGTCCTTTTTCTTGCGCCCATCGACCATTACCATCCATAATGATGGCGATATGTTTAGGGAGTCTATTTAAATCCAAGTTGTCCATATTGCAAAATTAATCGAATCC
>JAURIP010000130.1 GCA_030832695.1 Sediminibacterium sp.
CCTGGTGGTACATTAAATGCATTTAAACTAATTTCGGATCCACCTGCACTTCCCTTCACCTGCCCTTCCATCACAAATCGATTCAAATTTGCATAAGTTTGCGCCTCTGCTTTAATGTTGCGATACAATTGAGGGAATAAATATTTTTTTGCAGTATCATCACTCACTCCTTTAAATGCAATATTTTTTAAATCATCCCCAAAGGGTTCTAATAAAGGAAAAATGATACGCCCCATTTTAGATAATACTGTAAAACCCTCCACAAAGTCAAATACCCCATCAGGCTGTGGATCATTACGATTATTTAAACGATCCAATTGCAATAATTTTATTAATGATTGCCCCGATACATTTGCCCCTGTAACTGGCATATATCTTTTTAAGCCCCTACTTGGCTCCTCATATAAAATATTTAATTGAAAATCCTGTTGCTGAATGGATCCAAACAAATCCAAGGAGTAAACGTTTTTCATCATCAAATTCCAAATAGGCAAGTCGGTACGTTGTGTGGTTGCTTTTAATAGTTTTAAAAACAAAATATTTTGTACGCCTTTATTTGGGTCGAGTGCGGTGTTTTCTGAAAACTCTCCTACTTGATATACCCTACCATTATAAGTATATTGAAACGCAACAGCTAAAACTTCATCAGGCTGCAATGGTATGTTTAAAGATAAAAAACCTATTTGTGGATTAAAATAATATTCGTTCTCGGTTAACTTACGCGCAAAAGTACGTTCGTAATCTTCAGCTGATTTTAAACCAGCCATACTTAATACCCCCGACACTGCTGAAGGATTTCTAGCTGCACTATTAGTAGCAATACTACTGTACAAGCTGTTCGCATTATTTTCAGGAAACTTTACCGACGTATTGGTGGCGTATGTTTTATTATTAGGAATAGGCTCCCCGATATCCATCAACCCAACCACATCACGCGCATTGGTCGTTTGTCCATAACGATTGGTTACCCAAACCTCCATTCTTTGCACCTGCGCCTGGCCGGTCACCAAGGGCAAAGTAGACATGGCGTTGTTAAAATTATTCCTAAAAAATTGGGCTAATAAAAAGTGCCTATTCTCCTCGTAATCATCCAATCTTTTTTGAAATTTTTGTGTGGATGATCCTCCTTGCAATGCCATAGATTGTCGCTGTGACTTTTGATTGGCGATAGCAGCTGTAACAAATAATTTACCGAATTGTAATTGCGTTTTAAGACCGAATAAATTTTGCGTACTGGGAATCAAAGTGCTTCTTGAAATAAAATTGATATTACCGGCTTCAATCCCTTTTACAATTTCATCTTTTTTTCCGCTGTAGTTTAACTTGATCTGATTATCAAATCCTAAATTTGAAAGTGTATTTAAGTTGATAGGGAATTTTAATTTATCTCCAATACTAGCGTTCATACTAAAGTTGGTATTGGCATCAAAATCAAATCCTCCATTTCTTCGCGCACGTTCAGGTAAGGTTGGATTTTTTACATTTTGACCTTGATATCCTGCTTTAATATTTATTTCCCCCACAGGCTTAATGTCTACTTTTAAATCCGAGCCTGTTTTACCAAATAACCGATCAAAATAACTATCAAACACTTTTGATTTAGGACGGGTAATCTTTCGATTCAATACGCCTATTGAATTGGCTCTTTGTCTAAAATAAGCCTGTTCATCTTTCGCGGTTTTTAATTTCCAAAACTCATCAAAATTTAATGTGCTAGGCGTTCTTTGGTATCCGGAACCAATCATATCGGTTAAATAGTATCTTTTTGAAGCAGCATCATACTCCACTTTACGCTTCACAATACTGGTATCCCTTAAATCGTAGGGGTTATTACTTGCTTGTGATAAAAAATCACCTCGCTTGTCTTGAATGGGGAAACGTAAATCATTCGTGAAGGTATAAACGGTGGTATCTTTTAGTAAATCGGCGTTATTCGCCCCGATAACACTACTTAATTTGGTTGAATCTTTTTTAAATGAAGTACTGTCCTTTTTCTTACCTGCCGTATCTGATAAATTCTTAGTTAAATCAATTTTTATTTGCGCATACATCTGGCTATTCGCAAAAAGCAAAACACCAAAAATTAAAATTGATTTTAAAATGCGCAATGAAAAAGAATTAATGAATGAAATTAAATTGTTAGCAATTTTTTAGTGCTGCTTTAATCAGCACTTCCAAACTTAATTCGACACTAGCTGATTGCATTGTTTTATCTACTGCTTTTTCAGCAATCGCCTTTTGAATACCAAGAGAGATTAAAGCCTGTATAGCATCTTGTTGAACATTAGATTTTGCAAAGCCAACACCACCCGACAATTGATGGGAATTTAAAGGAATTTTAGAGAGCTTATCTCTTAATTCAAGCACCAATCTTTCCGCTGATTTTTTCCCGATACCTTTAATCTGCTCTAATAATCTTGCATCCCCATTTACAATCGCCCTTATAATTTCCTCTGGCTGCATTCCTGATAACATCATTCGAGCGGTACTTGCGCCCACACCCGATACACTGATTAAATGCAAAAACAAATCCTTCTCGGTTTGTTCATGAAATCCAAATAAAACCTGTGAATTTTCGGTGATATGTAAATAGGTATACAGCAGCCCTTTTTCTTTTTTTGAAATGGCTTCATAGGTATTTAAACTAATATTTACCTCATAACCAACGCCCCCTACATCCACGATTAATTTGGCTGGGGTGAGTTGGACAAAATTTCCTTGTAAAAATGCGATCATAATGTGTTCAAAAATAATACTTAAGCAACGAAAAATGGGTATTTGAGCCGATTCTTAACCAAATTTTTAAGATATTTGTTGACCAAATATTAATACCTGTACTTACATGAGTAATAAAGCAGCAATTACAGCGGTTGGCGGCTATGTCCCAGAAACCAAATTGACCAATTTCGATCTTGAAAAAATGGTGGATACCAATGATGAATGGATCCGCTCCAGAACCGGCATTTCTGAAAGACGCATATTGAGAGAACCAGGTAAGGCTAGTTCTGATATGGCAGTTCAGGCCATCGATATAATTCTACGCAAAAAAAATCTTGACCCTTTAGAAATTGATTGTATCATTTGTGCCACGGTAACACCGGATATGATATTTCCAGCAACTGCAAATATTATTGGAGATAAAATAGGCGCAAAAAATGCTTTTGGATTTGATTTGTCAGCAGCATGTAGTGGATTTTTATTTGCACTTTCAACAGGGGCAAGTTTTATTGAAAGTGGCAGGTATAAAAAAATTATCATTGTGGGCGTTGATAAAATGAGCTCCATTATCGACTACACAGACAGAGCCACTTGTATCATATTTGGGGATGGCGCAGGTGCCGTATTACTAGAACCAAGTAATGATGGCGATGGATTTCAGGATGCCATTTTAAAAAGTGATGGAAGTGGAAGAGACTATTTAAATATTAAAGCTGGTGGAAGTTTAAAGCCAGCTACTATTGAAACGGTCATGGCGAAAGAACATTATGCATTTCAAGATGGACAACCCGTTTTTAAATTTGCCGTAAAAGGGATGGCAGATGTGAGTGCTGAACTATTAGAAAAAAATAATTTAACAGGCGATGATATTGCTTGGTTAGTGCCACACCAAGCCAACTTAAGAATTATAGATGCCACTGCAAACAGAATGGGACTACCTATGGAAAAAGTGATGATTAATATTCAAAAATATGGCAATACAACAGCTGCTACCATACCACTTTGCTTATGGGATTGGGAAAGCCAACTAAACAAGGGCGACAACCTAATATTAGCAGCTTTCGGAGGTGGATTTACATGGGGTGCCTGCTGGATTAAATGGGCTTACTAATGAATCAATTCATTCTGCGATAAATAGGTATATTTATACAGCGTCAATAATAAAATATGAAAAAGAAAAACTTTAAAGGAATCAGTACAGTCGCATTGCATTCAGCACATACTGAAAATGATAACTTTTCACATACCACTCCTATTTATGCAACATCGACATTCACTTTCGATTCAACAGACGAAGGAATGGAGCGATTCAAGAGCGCAGATAAAACCAGAATTTATTCCCGATGGGGCAACCCTACTTTTACTGCAGCACAGGATGTAATTGCAGCATTAGAATCATTTGGTTTAAAGAATGAAAAAGGAGAACAACTTGAATTAAAAGCATTGTTACACGCAAGTGGTCAAGCAGCGATGAGTACACTCTTTTTAAGCACTTTAAGTGCAGGTGATACATTAGTATCGCACTACTCCTTATATGGCGGCACCCAGGAATTAATGCAAAAACTTTTATTAGAGGCCGGTATAAAATGTATTTTAATTGATGTACGTGATACTTCTTTACTTGAAAAAACAATTAAAGAAAATACGGGTATAAAATTAATTCATTTGGAAACCCCTGCGAATCCTACATTACAGTGCGTGGATATAGAAGCGATTTGTACCATTGCACATGCAAATGGCATCCGCGTATCGGTTGACAATACAGTAGCGACTCCTTATTTGCAACAACCATTTGCATTAGGTGCTGATTTTGTATTTCACTCTGCTACTAAATTTTTAAATGGCCACGGATCTGCATTGAATGGAGTTTTATTAGGCAAGGATTTAGCATTCATGAATACCAAGGTTTGGAAATGGCATGTATTATTAGGAGGCAATAGCAATGCATTTGATGCTTACTTATTAATACAAGGAATGAAAACTTTAGAAATTAGAATGGACAGACATTGTAGTAATACTGAAAAAGTGGCACAATTTTTAGACAAACATCCAGCCATTGAAAAAGTAAACTATACAGGATTAACTTCTCATCCCGATCATGCTATTGCTAAAAAGCAAATGAAACAACACGCCCCATTAATAAGTTTTGAATTAAAAGGTGGATTAGATGCAGGTAAAAAATTCATTGATGCTTTAGAAATTTGTACGCGTGCCGTTTCTTTAGGAACAGTAGATACACTTGTATCACACCCTGCAAGCATGACGCATTATGGTATACCAAAAGAGGAAAGAATAAAATATGGTATTACCGATGGCTTAATCAGAATGAGTGTAGGCATTGAAAACTTTGAAGATATTGCTGCTGATTTAACACAGGCATTAGCAAAGGATTAAACATAACCTATTACACATGCCAACAAATAAATAACAATGGACATTACCATACGCCGCGCTGAAAAAAGAGATTGCGTTAGATTATTAGAACTCATTCAAGAATTAGC
>JAURIP010000224.1 GCA_030832695.1 Sediminibacterium sp.
CCTGTTGATGTTTTTATTTGGCTCACATAATAGTCAACAGCTCCAATTGTTGATGTGGAAGGTACAGGTGCAGTTGTTAAAGATACAGTTCCACTTGCTTGTGAATCATACCATACCAATGTGTGGGCGGCTAAGGCATTAGCAGTAAGTGCAACTGCAGAGAGGCCTTGGCAAGAAGTTAAATTAAGTGTAACAGGTGCGTCTGGAATTACCTTCTCAACTGCAGATAATGAAGTTAACAAATTTTTATTCCCCACTGTGTCCATTAAAGCATTTTCCTTTACAGCTAAGTTTAAAGTGTCGTTGCAAATTCGGGTGATATAAACATTATATAAAGCATTTGAAACCTTTTTAACAGAATCAATTACTCCTTTATTTATAGTCATACTTTCTTTTGTCAATGAATTAGATAAGAATTCATTTGACTGAATTGTATACAATGCCTTTAAATCAGTGATGTTAGATTTCTTGATAGTAATTAATGGATCTTTCGTGTCTTTATATATAATTGACACTACAGGATCGCTTTCATTTCCTGCAGAATCAATATAGCTTATTTTAATACTGATAAGACCATCTTCAAAATTTGATAAAAATATTTTATTTAATTTAAAAATTGAATCAGAAATAACACCCTTTAGAATAATAGAATCTCCAACTTTAAATGATAACTTTCTATTTATTGAACTAACATTACCAATATTTGAATTTTGAATTGAACTAGGATTAATATTATTAACTGTATTTTGAGTTAGAACTAAATTATATTGAAGATTTTTCTCACTAACCTTGATATCCAATAAAAGCGAATCAATGTTACTTTTCCCAAAACTAGATAAGTTGGTTTTAAATAAAACAGATTTAGGAATAATAATATCTTTTTTATACTCTGCCTTTCCAACTCCTAATAGAACTTTTGAAGTATCAAGGATAAAAACGGTAGCGAATAATACTCCATCATTCACACCTCTTAAATTAATGTTATTTACTACTATCGAATCACTTTTCATTATCCCCTCAGATAATACAGATTCTCCGCCCATGTCACTATAAAATCTAGCTCTATATAATTTACCTGTGCAATTTTTACAAGCTATAGACATCGATATAGAATCAACTGTCTTTGCATTTACTTTTTTACCTAGTATCTCGATATTTGGAGTTACTAATAATGAAGAGTCTGTTTTTTCAAGATCAAAACGTACTAATTCAACAAAATTAAAATACTTTGAATTTTGAGCCCTGTCATTCAAGAATATGGACTCAACACCCCATAAGCCAGGTGCAGAACCTTTAGGTAATAAAGTGGATACTTTATACTTTCTCCAAACACCAGGCTTACCTTCAGGATCTGACAATAAATAATAAAAACCATTTTTAACTTTATCAAAATCGCCTTGCATTGAAAATCCAAATTGTTTGCCTTGAGGATCTCTTAAAACATAATTACCATTTTGAATACCCGCTTCATTATCTTTGAACTCAGAAGAATCTTTTGCAAAAAATTCCATTTCAAATAAAGTTTCTCCATCTGGAGAAAGCGGATTAGTAGGCGTAGCCTTAATATTTATGGCATTTAGATCTAAAACAGGGGGGATATAATCAGGATATAGAGTTTTAATAAGTATGCTATCTCTAAGGTGTTTTTGCTGATTAGTTCTTACTATATATCCAGTTGTATCATTCATAAATGTTTCCCTAAATTCATTTTGAGCCTCGTCTCTAAGGAAAATTTGGGTAATAGGATAAAATCCAGTGGGGTAGTATTCCGGAATTGGATATCTATAAGTTATGTGTGATAATTCATTATCAATTTTATCTCGCTTAACATAATTTGTATCGCCAGATAACACCCCAAATTGTAGCTCCTTGTAGACCCCTTTTTTATTTGTTGGCATTGCAAAATTGACACCAATATAGCCGATTGCATTTTTTTCAATGATGTCAAATTTTGCTTGTACAAACTGATGATCTATACCTAAAGTTGTTTCAAAGGGTGAGAAGCTGGTAAATTTTGACCTACCCATTGATAAATTTAAAGTGCCTTGTTTATATTTCGCAGGTAACAAGTCCTCAAGAGGGTTGTTGATAAATATCTTGAGCCCGAATGTATTATTATTTTCATAACGCTTATTTCCTACTGCATCCGCTACCATTATTTGATTTACAGTCCAATAACCATTTTTAGCAAATTTAGTAATTGAAATTTCACCTCGTAATAAGAAAGGATTACCATTTACTTGATTAAGATACATATCAAAAAATGTACCGATAGAACTTGAAATTCTTGTAAAACCATAAGAGGCTCCATCCCTTGATGAATCAATTGCATGTAGTTTAATTTCAATACTTAATTTTTTATCGCTATTTGGAAGCCCAGTTACATTTACAGTAACCCCTTCAATTTTACCAGGGTAATTATAATCGGGGAATAAATTATAAACCATAAAAGTTAAATCCTTTCTTATCATTGCAACATATCTAGTACCATGCATTATACGATCTCTTATGAACTCGTATTTCCTAATTGATCTAGACAATAATAAATTTGGATTTGTAACATAAGTGGCAATTGTTTCAGCCATATCTTCATTAGGATTTAATGCATGGGCATATGCAGATACAAACTCTGTTGTCTTTGTAGTAGACCATCCAGATGGTGCAGTTGGATCAAGATACCATCCCCCTAATGTAGCCCAATCCTCTTTTAATTTGTTTTCAAATAAGCCTTCCCATAAGAAATGAGCCTTTTCATGTAGTATTAATCTTTGTATTGAACCGAAGTCAGCCGAATTAAATGCTTTTTGCATAAATTCAATTGTTTTTAACCCAGTCCATGCAATAGCAGCCGCAGATGGATATTTGGGATTATCCTGTCCTGCAATTCTCCTTACAATATATTTTAAATTTGACTGTGCATGCATTCCTTCAGGAAGTTCCTCAAACATTGAAAGAATAGTTAGTTTTTCAAATGCAGAAAATGATTGAAAATTACTTGGATCTTCGTTCATAATTCCTCTAAGTTCGTCTCCTGGATCTAAGAATTTTATACCGAAATTTTGATCTGCAATAGACGCAATTGCACTAGCATCATTTCCGAAATTTGTTGCAAAGGAAATAACTGCATTATATAATCTTTTAGAAAAGAAACGACCTTTAATACCATCTAATTCAGCAATTAATGGAGTAGCATATACAAAAGCTTTTCTAGAAATAATTACCTTCTTAATACCATTTACAATATTAATTGAAATATCATCAACTACGTCATCATCTGTAATACTCCATTCTGAAGTAATAATTGCTGAATTAGTAGAAAGTAACCCTTTTGTTGCATTTAAAATAGGAACTCTTTTGACCATTTGATATAATCGATAAGCATCTTCAGATGACCAATTTGTAAGCTTATTTGATAAAGCGATACCAGAGATACTAATAAGGTTAATACTTGAAAAATCATCTGGAACCTTTATAGGATCATTTATAATTTTAAAATCAGGCTGACCATTTATATAACTTTGTTGTGCATGACCTAAATAACTACTATC
>JAURIP010000198.1 GCA_030832695.1 Sediminibacterium sp.
AAAAAATCCGCTAACTGCTCGAACGATTGTTAATAGAATATGGGAGCAATTATTTGGTCAAGGAATTACTGAAACCTTAGAAGATTTTGGAACGCAGGGCATACCGCCAACACATGAGGAATTACTCAATTATTTATCCTGGCAACTAATGAATACGCATCAATGGAGTTTAAAAAAGATGATCAAAGAAATGGTGATGAGTGCAACGTATCAACAGGATTCAAAATTTAATAAGGATGCAATAACCAAAGATCCCTATAATAAATTATATGCAAGAGGACCAAGAGTAAGATTATCCGCAGAACAAATACGGGATCAGGCATTAACAGTAAGCGGCCTATTAAGTAATAAAATGAATGGCCCAAGTGTATTTCCTTACCAACCAGAAGGTATTTGGAAATCGCCGTATAATGGTGCTAAATGGATATTAAGTACAGATGGAGATCAATATAGGCGCGCCTTATATACCTTTTGGAAACGATCAGCACCCTATCCATCAATGTTAAGTTTTGATGGAACGAGTAGGGAAGTTTGCGCGGCGCGCCGTATCAGAACCAACACGCCATTACAAGCACTTAATTCATTAAATGATTCCGTATATATTGAAGCTGCGCAACACTTTGCAAAACGCGTTATAAAAATGGTTCCCCAAAACGCAAGCAAACAAATTAGCAAGGCCTATGAATTGGCATTTAATAAAACGATTAGCGCCGATCAACAAAAAGTATTTGAAAAATTATATCAAACTGCCTTGATGAAATACAAACAAGACAGTTTCAACATTGAACAAATTACGGGTGATAAAAATGCGGATGCAAATTCGGCTGCATTAATAATGGTCACCACGGCAATAATTAATACCGATGAATTTTTGACAAAAAATTAAATTGACATGAGTAAGCGAAGTAATAAAAATATTATACAGGAAGCCAACCTTCAAACATCACATCAAATCACTAGAAAATATTTTTTCAAAGAATGTTTTTCAGGCATCGGCGCCATGGCATTAGGCTCCATGGTGGGTGGATGTGATTGGTTAGGAGAGAAAGATCGTTTTGATCAATTCGCCAATACCAATCCGCTCATGGCGCAAGCGCCTCATTTTATAGGCAAAGCAAAATCGGTTATTTATTTACATATGGCAGGTGCGCCTTCACAATTGGAACTATTTGATTACAAGCCTGAATTATTAAAATTAGATGGACAGGAATGTCCGCAAAGTTTATTAGAAGGAAAAAAATTCGCATTCATACGTGGTGTTCCTAAAATGTTGGGGCCACAAGCCATCTTTAAACAAAGAGGGCAAAGCGGTGCATGGATTTCGGATAATCTGCCACATTTAGCAACGGTTGCAGATGAAATAAGTTTTTTAAAAGCAGTACAAACAGATCAATTCAATCATGGTCCTGCGCAATTATTAATGCATACAGGATCAGCCCGTTTGGGTAGGCCTAGTATTGGCGCTTGGGCAACTTATGGACTTGGAAGCGAAAATAGTAATCTGCCAGGGTTTGTGGTATTAACATCAGGTGGTAACAATCCGGATGCAGGAAAAAGTGTTTGGGGCAATGGATTTTTACCCTCCGTATACCAAGGCGTGCAGTGTCGTAGCGAAGGAGATCCGGTATTGTTTTTAAAAGACCCTGCAGGAATTGATCGAGACTTACGAAAAGCATCTATTGATGCGATCAATGAAGCGAATCAATTAACCTACAATGAATTTAAAGATCCTGAAACCATTGCGCGGATGGCACAATATGAAATGGCATTTAAAATGCAAATTTCAGTGCCTGATGTCATGAATATTAATGATGAGCCAGCCTATATTCATGAAATGTATGGAACCCAACCAGGAACCACCAGTTTTGCCAACAATGTTTTATTGGCGCGTAAATTAGTGGAGAAGGGCGTACGATTTGTTCAGTTATTTGATTGGGGTTGGGATAGTCACGGAACAGATGTAAAAAATGCAGTAGATATTGGATTGGTAAACAAGTGTCGCAGTATTGATAAACCAATCACGGCATTATTGCTTGATTTAAAACAAAGAGGATTACTTGATGAAACATTGATCGTATGGGGTGGTGAATTTGGCCGCACACCAATGCAAGAAAATAGAGATGGTAAAACCTTGCCATTTAAAGGCAGGGATCATCATACCGAAGCCTTCACCACTTGGATGGCAGGCGGTGGCATTAAAAAAGGAACCAGCTTTGGGGAAACAGATGAAATTGGATACAGTGCCATTAATGGAAAAGCGACAGCCTATGATATGCAAGCAACGATTTTAAATCAATTAGGATTTGATCATGAAAAATTAGTGTACCCATTCCAAGGAAGGTCGTTTAGATTAACGGATGTGCATGGACGCGTGATTAATGAAATTGTTGCATAATAATTTACAATGAACCGCTAAAAAAAATAATATAGCAAAAAATTTATAACAGCAGGCTGTTCAACTCAAATAAAAATTCACTTGGAAATAATTATAAATTTTATTGGTCATTTTCATCCAGTCTTAGTTCACTTACCGATTGGTATTTTACTGTTTGCTATTTTAATGCAAATTATTTCAAAATGGAAAAAATTTGACCAACTAACCAACGCATTACCTTTTGCTTATTTATTAGGCGCCACGAGTGCGGTGTTTTCCTGCTTAACTGGATTAGCATTAGCTAATAACGGCGACTATGATGCAGACTTGGTTTTTAAACACCAATGGTTGGGCATAAGTGTTGCACTATTTTCCTTGATTGGTTATTATTTAATTAAAAAAAACAAATCGGTTTATTCAAAGTGGCTAAGCTATTTTTTATTGTTACTGATTATAGTAACCGGACATTTGGGAGGCACGCTTACCCATGGTGAAAGATATTTAACAAAAGGGGTATCTAAAGAAGATGATGGCCTTGTTAAAAGCAATAAACCAATTATTACAAATGCACAAGAAGCTTTGATATATAAGGATATCATTCAACCAATATTAAAAGAAAAATGTTATGGTTGTCACTCGACGATTAAACAAAAAGGGAAGTTGCGACTCGATGAAAAAGAGTGGATTTTAAAAGGAGGTGAGGATGGTGTCATCATTCATGCTGGTGAAGCAATGAATAGCGTCCTATATAAAAACATTTTATTGGATCCGGTAGATGAAAAACATATGCCACCGAAGGGTAAGCCACAAATAACAGACCAAGAAAGAATGTTATTGGAGTGGTGGATTAATACGGGTGCAAGCTTTGATAAAAAAGTAAAAGAATTACCGCAAACTAATTCCATCCCCAATATTTTATTAGCATTACAAAATAATAACGTTAACAAGATCGAGGTACTATCCATTCCTGAAAAAGAAGTTGCGCCAGCGGATGAAAAAGCAATCAATGGATTAAGAAATAAAGGGGTCACTGTTGTAAATGTTACTTTAAATAGTAATTACTTAAATGCCAATTTTATTACCTTGTCACATACGAGTGATACCATACATGATTTAATAGGTGATATAAAGAAAAACTTGGTTTGGATAAAAATGCCGGGGATGCAATTTACAAATGCACTTTCAGAAGCAATAGCAGGTTGTACTTCCTTAACTAAATTAAGCATTAATAATACTAATATTACTGATTTGCAATTAGCAAAATTAAACAGCTTAAATGAATTACAGTATTTAAATATAGTGAATACAAAAGTCACCTTAGCGGGATTATTAAAACTAACCAACCTAAAAAAGCTAAGTCAGTTATACCTAGGACAAACAAGTATTACAGCCAATGACTTAAATAAAATAAAAAGTGTATTCCCAAATATAAAAGTTGATTTTGGAAATTATCAGTTGGAAAAATTAATCACCGATACGCAATTGGTAAAGGCACCAGAAAAAAAGTAATATGAAAAAAATGATGCGCCCGCTACTTTATACATTATCAA
>JAURIP010000208.1 GCA_030832695.1 Sediminibacterium sp.
GTAATTCTGTTTGATAAATAGTTGATAGATAGTTGTAGTGCAAGTCCTTTTTGAATCTTGATACTTTGCGTACTATTTATGCTATAAATAATACTAGCGTTGCTAACATTGACAGCCCCATCAAATATAGTTCCGTCAATTTTATAATGATAAATATTTCCACTAATCAGGGATTGCCAATAAGGGGTAATGGAATTGTTTAGATTCACCTCCATTCCAATTTGCAATGCCCTTGAGGCATTGGTAAATACTCTATTTAATATAGTATCAATATAAACTTTATTTACGCGTTGGATTGGATTTTTGATGTCTTGACGATATATCGTAAAATTCAAGTTACCTTTCTGCCAACTTTTTTCAAGTCCCATCTCTAACGCTCCTGTAAGTTCGGGAAGTAAGTTTGGATCCCCTTGTTCTAGTGTTTCTGCATGCTCCCTTTCAGGTAAAGGGTTCAGCTCAAAATTATTCGTTCTTTTAACTCTTCGCGTGTAACTTGTTTTAAGTACTAACTTATCTTTTGCATCATAACGAAAAATAAAACTAGGGAATAAGCTAGGAAGTATTAAGTCATTTTGTTTATTATTATTGGAAAAGGTAAGTGTTCTAACTAAATGCTCGGCCCTTAATCCAATTTGTTTAAATACTTTATTTTGCTTTTCACTGTATTGTATATAAGCTGCATGTATGTTATTATTAACTTTTAAATTACTTGAGAATAACGGATCAATCATAAATTGGGTCATTCCCAAATTTTTATAAGCGTACTCAAAATTTCCATTTTGTTGGTCATTTCTAAATTGATACCCCATATTAAAAGTACCTATGTTATTTTTAAATGTATAATCGGTTTTAAATCTGATTGCATTCAATGGATTAGAACTTGGATTATTGGTTTGTTGGAAGAGTAATGACCTAGATTCGTTATTAAAATTTTTATTAGTGGTTAATCCTGATAAGTTGGCCCCTTCGTATTGTAATGAAAAATTAATTTTAGATTTCCCAGAAATTTTATGATCATATCCAATGTTGGCTAATGAAAACATTCCTTCTTTATCCTGTGTATTTTCATTAAAATAATCAAAACTATTAATAGCGCCAGTGGCAATAGTTCGGTGCTTAATATTATAAATTAAATCAGCGACCCTACTTTGAAAACGTTTACCAATATAAATACCGGCTTCCCACCTATTTCCTACTTTAGTATCATGGCCAATTGCAATGCGACCGCCACTATTGTATTTTTTAAAACTCCTTTCCCCATTTGAAGGAAAACTAGTGAACACACCATTGATGGTGGTGTTTACGTCCCCTTCTCGATAACCAGCAATGTCATTTCTTAAATAATTAAAACCTAAGTTTACATCCCATTTATTTTTTCTATAGCCTGCAGACACATCCACTGAACCCCTTTGTGGCTGTGCATATCTTTTATTATCAAAATTATTGAACGGCTTAGCGCCATACATTACACTTGATTGAACCATCCAACCTAGTTCCAAAGCTGATTTGGTTACAACATTTATAATGCCACTTTTACCATCCGCATCGTAAGTGGCTCCTGGACTAGTAATCACTTCAATATTTTCAATAGAAGCAGCGGAAAGCTGCGCTAAAATATAACTTGGATCGCCCGCAGATGGCTTACCATTAATCATCACTTGAAAACTACTGGAACCACGCAAGCTAATTTCACCCAATCCATTGACTGAAACAGCCGGCAGGTTTTTAATTAGATCAATACCATTTCCATTGGCTGCATTTGCAAATTGACCTGCGCTAAAAACCTGCCTGTCCACCTTTAAATTAATGGGCGATTTTTTTCCTAAAACCATTACTTCTGTTAATGAGTATTGGTTATTCTGTAAGTTGATATCACCTAATTCGATATTTTTTTTACTCGCTGATAAAAAAATGGTCCTAGATCCAAACTGAATAAAAGAAACAATTATGTATGCATTAGTCGTCACATTTTTTTCAAAAATGAATTTTCCTTCGATATCTGATAAGGCTTGGAATACTTTAATGCCAGCACTATCATATAAGCTTATGCTTACCGCCTCCATCGGAGTACCTTTATTATCTAATATTCGTCCACTTATTTTTGTTGTTTGTCCAAACACATGCGTAGTTAAGCCTAAAAAAAGCAAACAACTAATAATAGCAAATCGAATGGGAATTAATTTCATATAATTATTACTAATACGATCTTATTTAATTTTTGATGAGTTGTTTTGATGACGAACTGCTGCTTAATTTCCCTGCCGCATCTACTCCAGAAATTAATACCAGTCCTGGTTTTTTCCCTTTTTCAAGATTACCTAAATGTTTATCCATTTGTAATGCGCGTGCGCCATTCAGCGTAGCCCAGCCAAGCATTTCAGCTAATTCAATAGTTGGGTGGTGTTTTTGAATGGTTTTTAATTCATCCAAAATATTTAAACTCCAGTTACTGGCATAGCTATCCGTTCCCACTACGATATTTACTTTTTGCGCGCGTAATAAATCAATGGGCGGCATCGCACTTTCAATGTATTGATTGGCATTGGGACATAAGCACCATGAAGTATTCGGCATTTGTTGGCGTACTACTTGAATGTCATCAATGGAGGTAAAACTATTGTGTACTAAAATACAATGGATGGCAGTATTTATTTTTGGCAATACCGATTGCAAACTTGATTTTCCAGTGGCATGAAAATAATCAAGTGCAACTTTAGTACGTTCATACATGCTAATAAAGTCGCCTGTCTTATTTTCAAAAAATTCATTTTCTGCAGCCGTTTCTTGGTTATGCATACTAATGGTATGTGCTCCAAAATGATTTGCTAATAATTTTAATAATGCAAAAGTGCAGGAGTAAGGCGCATGTGGCACCAATGATGCGCGAATGCAATTTTGTTCAAAAGTATTTTGTAAAATAATGCCTGCATTTATTTTATCCTGCGCGCGCGTAGGATCTAAATCGTACAACTCAACAAAACTATAATAAGCCAAACGATGTTTCGATTTTGTATCCAACGTATCAAGTGTATTACAAATATCTCCCACCGCCACAATGCCATTTTCAAACATTTCATTTTCTGCCGCAACAATTGCTTCTTGAATAATAACATCTTCTACTTTTCTCAAACCCACAATTTGTTTTACAAATTCTTGCAAGCCCGTTTTCGCAGGAATCATTCCTTTCATGTGCGATAATTCCAAATGACAATGTGCATTGATAAAACCCGGACTAAGGATACCTTCTAAATTTTGAATATCTTCCCCAGCATCTTCAATGCCCACCAAGGCTTCGATGGTACCATCTTTTTGGGTAATTAAAACCAGCTGGTCTTCTAAAAGCTCGGTGCCTGTAAAAATTTGGGTTGCCTGAAATTTCTGATACATATATATAAGTATGGTAAATTTAGGTCAGAACCCTCAATATTTAAGTAGATTAATGTCATATCGGCAATTTACAATTTCTTAACTCATTGATTTTCAGCAACATTTTAGTATGAAGTATTTTATGATACAAAAATATTATTGATTATCAACTAGTTATAGATACAGGGTAAAAAAACGACGGCCAAATCTTGGGAAAACCCAATTTCCCCCCTTACCTTCGCCCTCCCTTATAAAAGGGGAATATTTTATGGCTGACGGGATAGCGCAGCCTCATTAAAACAAAGAATTATGAGTAAACTACATTTCACCACGAAGCACGCCAACGCGGCTA
>JAURIP010000020.1 GCA_030832695.1 Sediminibacterium sp.
CACATGGTTGTTTAATATTGAGGGCAATCCATTTTTATTGGTGTATAATTTTGGTGTACTATTTCCTCCACTGGTATCTTTTTTTATTTTATACAATCCATGGAATGGATGTGAAACCCATATATAGTCTCCTTCATTCACTGCTACATACCTCGAAGACTCTGTATACTGCTGTATTGGTTTTGAATTAAAATTATTACCAGTTGCTGATAAGTAGACAAGGCCGGTGTAATTTCCTGCTACAATATTATTGGTGCCTAAGCCATCGCGTATTAATTGAAAATTCCAAAACCCTTGTTGGTTGTTTATCTGTCTTGCTTTATTTTTTTCTACTAAAAATGCACCTTCGTGGTGCGCTAAAAATAATTGTTCATTAATATTTGCTAAGCCCCATACCTGTCCTGCAGTATTGGCAATGGGGTTAAATATGCCACGATTAAAACTTAAATCCCCCATGCCTTGAATGGGTACACTGTATAATCCACTAGATGTACCTACATACAATTGATCCTTATGAATGACTGTTGCATATGCTGATGCGTCTTGGTAGTTGGGATTGATATGTTTGATTGCTTTATTAAAACCAACACAATCAATGCCATTGTTCAAACCTACCCATAAATTATTTTGGTTGTCGGCGAAGATGGATAGTACATCGTAGTTCTGTAAACCTTCGGGCTTGGATAAGCTTTGAATCATCCCCCCTTGCTCGTCGATGATCATGACCCCTGCATTGGCTGTTCCAATCCCTATCCATTCATTATTGATTGAAGTAGCGGTATAAATACGTTGTTTTTCTAGATATTGGGTGGTTGGGGTGCTGATTTTGATTGCCCCATTACGACCATATTGATAGAGCCCATTTTTTAAAGTGGTGATAATGACGGCGTCTTTGATAGATAAGATAGAAGTGACTTCGACATTGGTTAAATTATTAGAATTAAGTGGCTGCCACTTTTCATTTTCAAAGACAAATAGCCCTGTTTTTTTATCATGGGCATACAATTTGCCCTTGGCTTCCCCCAAAAAGCTCCAATTGGTTGGCGCTAATCCGATACTAACCTTCTTACGAGCATAGCGGATGATATTTTTGGAGGTTCTAAAAAAGATTTCATTATTATAATAAGCGATATCCCAGACGTCTGCAAAATTGCGCTCATTTTCCGGTATTTGGTCTACCAAACTATGGTAAACCAGCCTGCCATTGTTGCCTGGACTAAAATAACCTAACTCATCCTGCCCACCTACATAAATATGATTGTCACTCCCAATGGTCACCGATCTTACGATGGTTTTATTGGGTAGGGGGTACAATTTCCAAAAACTACCATCAAAACTTAATAAACCTTCGTTATTGGCTACATAGATAATACCATTTTTATCTTGTTTGAAATCCCAGTTTTGAAGTCCCGCTTTGTAGTCGATTTTGGAATAATTAAGGATTTCTGGCATGCCAATCGTGTTTTGCCCCTCCCCAAAAAAGGGAATCAGGAGCAAAATCCAAATGCTGGGATTTAAGCCTATTTTTTTCAATGATGTAGTAGTTGTTTTTTTCATTGATGTATGCATGATGTAGTATTGATGTATTGAAATTACCTGTTTTAGGCATAAAAATCAAATTTGATGTAGTAATGATGTAGTACACATTATGGTAATATGAGGGAAAGGGCTCAATTTTAGCTTCCTTAATATTGCTTTTTTCATGTATGCAAACGTTTGTTAAAGCTTTTTATACAAAATTTGGAGACCAATTCCACAAGATGTTATAAAAACCTTGAAACAATGATTTTCATTCCTGAATTCAGTCTATTTAGGGCTTAAACCAAAAAAATTGATTTTTCACAATTAACCACGTACTTATGAAATTAAAACTCAGGATTTTGTTGTCATCTGCCTTTGTTTTATGCTTGATGGTGGGGGCATATGCTCAAGACATCCAGTTTAAAGGCAAAGTCAATAATAAAGCCACCGGCGAGAAACTTGCTGGAGCGACTATTATTGTAAAAGGAACTAAACAATCCACAGTATCTGACCAAAATGGTCAATTCGTCATTAATATACCAACTAAAGGAGCCAGTTTGGTTGTTTCTTTTGTTGGGATGACCTCCATTGAACGATTTGTGAACGCCTCTAGCAATACAGACTTTCTTTTAGAAACGAGCAGTACTAGCAATTTAGAGGATGTGATTGTAGTTGGATATGGCTCTCAGAAAATAACAAAAGTTTCTGGTGCTATTTCTACTATTAAAAGCGCCGATATCGAAAAAATAAACGCTGTAAGAACCGAAGAAGCTTTACAAGGTAGAGCAGCTGGTGTTAACGTAATTCAAGGTGGATCGCCTGGCGCTAAACCTACAGTATTAATTAGAGGTATTCCTTCTTTTACTGGAACGGACCCAACAGTGATTATTGATGGTGTGCAACAATCTTTAGTGGACTTGAATTCTATCAATCCTGCAGACATTGAAACCATTAACGTACTTAAAGACGCTGCGACTACAGCCATTTATGGTGTTAAAGGAGGAAATGGTGTGATTGTGGTTACAACAAAGTCTGGTAGAAGGAATCAAAAAACTGAATTCAGTTTTAGTAGTAATTATGGTATGCAACAAGTAACCAATATGATTGGTACTTTAAATGCTACTGAATATGGTGCGATGATCAATGAAGGTAGCACAACAGCTGGTGGACCAGTGATCTTCCCTAACCTATCTACTTTAGGCGTGGGTAATAACTGGCAAAAAGAAGTATTTAAAGAGGCTCCTGTTCAGATCTATTCTTTGAACGCAAAAGGTGGTAGCGAGAAAATGACTTATTTATTGAGTGCTGGTTATTTGAATCAATCTGGTATCGTTGGAGGTGCTGATAAATCTAATTTTACTAGAGGTAACTTTACAGCTAACTTAAGCTTTGACTTAAGCTCTAAATTAAAATTGATCATCAACGCAAGTGCCTTGACTTTAGAATCTAAAGGCATTGCAGAGAATTCTTTTAATAGCGTATTAGGATCTGCATTGAATTTCGATCCTACTGTGTCTATTTTAAATACAACAAATAAGGCAAGTAAATATGGGTACAGTAATTTATTGCTTTCAGAAATTTTCAACCCACTTTCGGTGCTTGAGAATACCTATAACAAAAACGTAGGTACTAAATTATACGGTAAGTTTGAATTGCAATACAATGTAGCTAAAAACTTAAGTTTGATTTCTCGTTTTGGTTACACAAAATATGATGGCAATGCAAAATCATTTACCCCACTTGCATTTTATGGTCCTTTAAACGTGGACAATTCAATGAATGCGGATGGGTCTGCTGTTGTTGGTAAACACAATAGAGTCGCACACGAAAAAACAAGTAATTTCAACTACACTTTTGAAAATTACTTTGATTATAATTTAAAGCGCAACGAACATACTTTTAATTTAATTGGTGGTATTGCTGCTTCTAAATTAACTGGTAACGCTGCAGGCGCAACTAGACAAGATGTGCCATTTAATTCTTGGGAGTTTGCAGATTTCACAGCAGCTACAGGTGCTAACACGGCTACTAACACAGATGCATTATCTGGTTACTACTATCAATACTTTAGAAAAAACATTTCTTATTTTGGTCGTTTAAACTATGACTTTAATGAAAAATATTTAGCTTCAGTTTCTGCGCGTCGTGATGGATCTATAGCTTTTGGTAAAGAAAACCAATTTGGTAATTTCTACGCAACTTCATTAGGATGGGTTGTTTCTAACGAAAAATTCTTTAGTAGCAAAATGGTGAACTTCTTTAAAATAAGAGGAAGTTATGGTACAACTGGTAATGAGAATGTAAACCCTCAATTTGTTGGAATCATCACCGGTGGTCCTAGCTATGGTCCAACTGCGAATAGCAATGGTTATAGCTTTGGCGAAGTATTTACCACAGGTTCAACAATTGGATCTGCTGCTAACAATGCTTTAAGATGGGAAAAACAAGTTCAATCAAATATTGGTTTTGATTTAACTTTTGCAAACAATCATTTTACAATCAATGCAGACTATTTTAATAAGTCAGTGGACGGTTTGTTATTTACACCTTCTGCTTCTTTATACCTTGGTACAGTGCCTATTCCTCAAGCGAATATTGGTACTACTAAGAGCAGCGGTTTTGATGTAACATTAAACTACCGCAATAGCCCTAATAAAAAAGTACAATTTAATTCTGCATTGACATTTACGACTGCTACCAACGAGGTAACTTCTACCAATTCTGATGGAACTGCTAAGATTTTAGGTGGCTATTATTTTAATGGGCAATCTCAGTCTGTGACTGTTTTTGAAAAAGGATTTACGCCAGGTTATTTTTATGGATTTAAAACAAATGGTTTATTCCAAAATGCTGCCGAAGTAGCTGCTGCACCTAAACAAGCTGGCGCACAACCAGGTGACATTAAATATGTTGATATGAACGGCGACAATGTGATTGACGCTTTGGATAAAACTAAAATTGGTGATCCATTTGCAAAATTCACATTAGGATGGAATGTGAATGTACAGGTTGGTAATTTTGACTTTGTATCTTTTGTATATGCTTCTGTTGGAAATGATATTTACAGAGCTTTTGAAAGAAATGCGAACTACACCAACAAGCCTCGTGAAATTTTAGCTAGATGGACTGGTGAAAATTCTACCAATGACGCACGTTTCCCTAGATATTCTTTTGTAGACAACAATAATAATGCAAGAGTTTCTGATCGCTATGTAGAGGATGGTTCTTTTGTAAAAATTAAAAACCTACAATTTGGTTATTCATTACCAGCATCAATGACAAAGAAAGGTTTAAATAAAGTGCGTTTTTACTTCCAAGTTAAAAATGCATACACATTCACTAAATACACTGGTTACGATCCTGAAATTCCTGGAGGAATTCTTGAAACAGGTGTAGATCGTGGTGCGTATCCTCAACCTAGAACTTTTGCTTTAGGCCTTGACATTAAATTTTAAATCTGCTTAAATGAATATTATTATGAAAAATTATTTAAAATTGCTTTTCCTGATTGTTACTTTTTGCAGTCTTGAATCATGCACAAAATTTGTGGACTACAATCCACACGAAGAATTTAAAATTACAGACCAAGATTATTTAAAATCTGAGTCTGACTATAGATCGATGGTAGTGAGTGTTTACACACCATTACAATGGATCAATCAAGTTGTTCCTATTGGTGAAATTGCATCTGATAATGCGGTTTCTGGTGGCGAAAATGCGTCAGACGTATTATCGCTTCAACAAATTGATGACTACACGCACAATGCTGTGAATACACAATTGACTGAAATCTGGCAGTCTGCTTATGAGGGGATCAACAGAGCAAATTATATCAATCAATACAAGGCAGCTAATCCTGCTGGCGTTGCAGTAAACTTTGCAGGTAAAGATGCTTTATTTGGTGAAACACTTTTCTTAAGAGGGTACTACTATTTTACATTGGTTAAAATGTTTGGTGATGTGCCTTTATTCACAGATAGACGTCTTTCTCTTTCTGATTCTAAATCTTTAAAAAGAGCGCCTAAGGCGGATGTATATAAGCAGATCGAAGCAGATTTAACTGCAGCTATTGCAGCGCTTCCGGGTGTTCAAAATGAAAAAGGAAGAATTACTAAATTTGCTGCTCAAGCACTTTTGGGTAAAGTATACTTATATCAAAATAAGTTTGACTTAGCTGCTACCACATTAGAAGGGGTGATTAGTTCAAATGCTTTCTCATTAGTAAGTAACTATGGTTCAATATTTTTACTATCTGGTGAAAATGGTCCTGAGTCTGTTTTTGAAATTCAATATTCAAACACTTCTCCTTACTATAACTGGGGTGGTGCAACAAGAGGCCAAGGCAATTATGCAGTTCAACAATGTGGTATCAGAGGTTTAAATGGTTCTGCTGAGATGCCTTATGCTGCAGGTTGGAGTACAAATTTACCAACGGCAAATTTAGCAAATGCTTATCAAGCTGGTGACCAACGTAAAAATGTAACCATATTAGACATTGAAGCTTATAAAGCTGCTAATCCTTCTTATAATATTACTTATCAAGTTGCACCTTATAAGAACACAGGCTTATACAATCAAAAGTATTTACCTAGAAAAGGACAAACTTCAGGTCAAATTGAATTAAACTATTTAAATAACTTTAGAATTATTCGTTATTCTGATGTTTTATTAATGGCTGCAGAGGCAAATGTGAAAGCTACGACTCCTAATGAAACAAAAGCTAAAACCTATTTGAATTTAGTTCGTCGTAGAGCTTTTGGGGATAATAACCATGACATCAGTTCTTCTGGTACGACACTTTATAATGACATTTTATTGGAACGTCGTTTAGAATTAGCTATGGAAGGAGATCGCTTCTTTGACCTTGTTAGAACTGGAAAAGCAAGTGCTACTTTAGGTTCTAAATTTATAGTAGGCAAACACGAACTTTTCCCTATTCCTCAAACAGAAATAGATATCTCTGGTATTCCTCAAAACAATGGTTACTAAAATCATTAATTAAATAGAATATAATGAAAACAAATAAATTAATAATTGGTCTTTTTTGCTCGCTAATATTTTTAGCTGGTTGCCAAAAAGACTTATTTAATGACGTATCATTTTTAAATAGTGTATCTAGCTCGGCTAAATTAACTGCCTTATATGATATCACTCAAGACAATACTGGTGTAGTGACCATTACACCTAACGGCGAAGGCGTTACTTATTTTGAAGTTTATTATGGTGATAATACGACTACTCCAGTTAAAGTATTACCAGGTAAAAATACAGTGCACCAATACGCTGAAGGTGTTTATAAAGTTAAAATTGTAGGGTACAATAGCTTGGGTGCAAAAACCGAGGCCACACAGGACCTAACAGTCTCTTTTAGAGCACCAGAAGATTTAAAAGCGACTTTAACGCAGAATGGTTTAACATTAACAGTGGATGCAACTGCTTTATATGAGACATATTATAAAGTATTTTTTGGAGATTCTAACAATGTAACACCTATCCCTTTTAAAACTTTCATCGAAGGTCAGCCTATCACTTATACTTATGCAAAAGCTGGAACTTATGATGTGAAAGTAGTTGCATTAAGCGGTGGCGCTGCAAGTTCACAAGTGGTTAAGACAATTAAAGTAGGTAAGCAAATTGATTTACCAATTGGTTTTGATGATGTAAACTATGATTATACTTTTGGTGACTTTGGTGGCGCTGCAAGCTCAATTGCTGCAGATCCGGCGGATGCTGCTAATAAAGTAATGAAAGTAGTTAAGACTGCAGGAGCTGAGGTTTGGGCTGGAACTACAATGAGCACTTCATTGGGTTTAGCAAAAGCAATTCCACTTAAGTCTGGTGCATCTACGATGCAAGCAAGAGTTTATTCTCCAGCAGCAGGTATTAAAGTTAAATTAAAAGTAGAAGACCATAACAACGGAAATATTTCTGTGGAAACAGATGCGATAACGACAGTAGCGAATGCTTGGGAAGTACTAGAATTTAACTTTGCTAACCAATCTGCAGGTACACCAGCAGTGAACTATGCAAACAATTATGATAAGGCATCTATCTTCTTTGATTTTGGTAATGGTGGTTCTGGTAAAGTGTTCTATTGTGATGATGTGATGATGAAACCAGCAGCTGTTGTTTTATCTCAAATCAATTTACCAGTTACGTTTGATGCAACAACCGTGAACTACACAATGACTGATTTTGGTAATAACAGCACAGTAGATGCAGTTGATCCAACTTCAAGTTCAAATAAAGTAAAGAAGACAACAAAAGTTAATGGTGCTGAAACTTGGGCTGGTACTACCATTGGAACGCCTGCAGGTTTTGCTAGCAAAATTCCAATTACATCTTCTGCAACAACAATGAGCGTGAGGGTATATTCTCCTGCAGTTGGAATCAAGGTTAAACTTAAAATTGAAGATAAAAACGATCCTAATAAATCTGTTGAAACAGATGTATTAACGACTAAAGCAAATGAGTGGGAGACGATGGCATTTGATTTTAGCAATCAATCAACTGGTACTGCTGCATTAAATACATCATACACTTATGACAAAGCATCTATCTTCTTTGATTTTGGTAATGCTGGTTCTGGAAAAGTATTCTATTGGGATGATGTTCAATTTGGTGTTCCTGCAAACGCAAATGCACTTGTATTACCATTGACTTTTGAATCATCCACAATCAATTATGCATTTACGAATTTTGATGGTGGTGCTGTTACAATTGTAAATAATCCTGCTAGCGGTTCAATCAACACCAGTGCCAAAGTAGCTAAAATGGTGAAGGGTGCTGGACAATCTTGGGGCGGTAGTTATATCACTTTAGATAGCCGCATAGATTTTTCTACTAATAAAACTTTTAAGGTTAAAGTATATTCTCCAAGAGTAGGTGCGAAGCTTTTATTAAAAGTAGAAAACTTAACTGATGGAAATATTGCTTTTGATAAAGAAGTAGCAACGACTAAAGCAAATGAGTGGGAAGAAATCACTTTCGACTACAGCGCAATTAGCACTTCTAATTCTTATCAAAAAATTGTATTGATCTTTGATTTAGGAACAGTAGGTGATGGCTCTGCTAATTTCACTTTTTACTTTGACGATATAAAACTTAATTAATTTTAAAATAGTAAGCAATGAAAAATTTACATAAAATAATTGGGTTGTTTTCATTACTTGTGATACTTAGTATTACAGGTTGTAAGAAAGAAGAATATTCTTTTGGTGCAATGAAAACACCTTCTGGCTTAGCATTAACAACAACTGTTGTTGGTGTAGACAATGCCAATCCAACTGGTAATGGTACAGGTGCCGTTGCAATCAATGTGACTGCGACCAATGCTATTACATACAACATTGACTTTGGTGACGGCAATACAGCATTAGTGCCTTCTGGTAAGATTACTTATAAGTATACGACTCCAGGTGTTAAAAAATATACCATCACGGTAAATGCAATTGGCACGGGTGGTATTATTTCAACAATCAGTAAGGCTGTTACAGTATATGTTGCTTTTGAAATCCCAACAGCACTCCTTACTAATTTAACCGGTGCTTCATCTAAAGTTTGGATTATAGACAAAGCTGCTCCTGGTCATTTTGGTGTAGGACCTGGTCCTAATCAAGGTGCGAATGAAACATTCTTCCCTAGTTGGTATGCTGCTGGCCCAGATTCAAGAGCTGCTGACGGATTTTATGATGATGAAATTACTTTCTCTAAAGATGCGAATAACAATGTGTCGATGGATGTAGATAATAAAGGCAACACATTTGTGTTAGGCGCTGCAGTTGCTTATTATGGTTTAACTGGTGGAGAAGGTCAATTCCCAATTACAACATTAGGTGTTAAGCGACTTTCTTTCATGAATGCAACTTCGAACAGTACAGCTGCAATTTCTACAAGAATTCAATTCTCAGTGCCAGGTAATGGCTTAGTGGCAATTGGTATAGGAAGTAATATGTATGAGATCATATCAATTACTAGTACCACTATGACTCTAAGAACAATTGGTGTTGACGGAAACGCATGGTATCAAATGTTTAAAGTAAAATAAATATTAAATGAGAGTAGGTATATTTTTGTGTTTAATAAGCTTGGGATTGCTTTCATGTAATAAGAGCGGGGGTACGCCCCCCGCTTTAACTCCATCTAATTTGGTGGTTAATGCAACTGTGAATCCAGACAAAAGTGGTAATGTTTCCTTTGTATCATCTGCAACGAATGCAGCGAGCTATGAATATGATTTTGGAAATGGTATTTATGAAACCATTCCTTCAGGGTCCGTACAGCATAAATACACGACCTCTGGAAATTACACGGTGAAAGTGACAGCTAAAAGCAGCTCTGGCGCAAGCATATCAAAATCTATTGATATTGCTGTGACTGTTGCTATGGCCTTAGTTTGGTCTGACGAATTTGATACTCCAGGCGCACCTAATAGTAATAAATGGGGCTATGATTTAGGCGCAAGTGGTTGGGGCAATAATGAATTGCAGTATTATACAGATCGTAGAGATAATTCCTACGTGACAGATGGTACTTTAAAAATTGTGGCTAAGAAAGAAGCATTTTCTTCTAGTCAATACACGTCTGCACGTTTATTGAGTAAAGGCAAGTATTCCTTCAAATATGGTAAAGTAGAAGTTCGTGCCAAAATACCAGCAGGTGTTGGAACATGGCCTGCAATTTGGATGTTAGGTGATAATATTAATACAGTTGCATGGCCTGCTTGTGGCGAAATAGATATCATGGAGCACGTAGGTAGAGATTTAAATAAAATTATTTCTGCATTTCATTATCCTGTATACTATGGAAGTAATGCCAAAGTGGCCACGACAATGGTTCCAACAGCAACAACAGAATTTCATGTGTATAAGCTAGAATGGACACCTGCATCGATGCAAATTTTTGTAGACGATAAATTATTCCACACACTTCCAAACAGTCCATCCATCCCATATAATCAAAACTTCTTCCTGATTTTAAACATTGCAATGGGTGGCAATTTAGGTGGACCTATCGATCCATCATTTACAAGTACCACATTCGAAATTGATTACGTAAGAGTGTATCAATAATTTATCTATTATTTAAATCCCCTTCTAACGACCAGTCAAAAGACTGGTCGTTTTATTTTAAGACTGCGTTCTTGTTTAAATCCAAGACTGCCGTCTTTTAAATCCACTAACAGATTCTTTATATTATAATAACCAAGCTGGCATTTCTTTAATAATCTTTAAAATATAGTATGTTTAAATAATTATGAAATTGATCATATGAATGATAAATCAGTTAGATGGTCAAGAGCACAAAGAGATACTATCGACCTTACTTTAGTTTCATTGGTGAGTGGATGTATACAAACGGCTACTTTGCTAAAAGCGACCACTTTCGGAGGATCGACTGGTAATGATGCTGTATATAATGATATGCTCAATAAGTTTATGTTATCTATTCGAAACACTGGCACTTTTGCTTTTCCTAGTTATCAACTATTATCAGGTGCTGGAGGTAAATTCAACAACTCTGCGATCTATGATAAAGATGGTTATTCATTATTTACAAATGTCAATGGAGTTTCACCTGGATATTTACAAAGCTTGGCACCATCAGGTCCAGCTCTAATATTGAATGGAACAACATTAACAGTTTAAAAAAAATGTAACAGTTTGTTTACCAATTGAATATACAAACACAACTAGAAGAAAGAAGAACTCGATCTAATTTTAGTTGCTCTTTTTATATATCTTTTTATTATAATATTATTCAAGGAATACTTTGTATTTTTATATAAATTCTTATTCATATAATTCTATCCTCTTGAATAAATATTTATTAATCATCTTCTTCCTTGCATTTAATTTAAATGCTACTGCGCAGAAAAAAAATTTCTTCGAGAACCCAAGTAATTATTTAATAAAGGGGACTTATCAGAAATACCAATCTGCTATGGGTTCAGGTTCAGGATTTATTATTCATATTAGCATCCCCAAAAAAATGATGGATAAAAAGTTTATCATTGATTCTGTTTTTGTCAATAATGAACCCATTGCTTTTACACTTAAAGAGCATGAAGGTACTTTAATTGAATTGAATGTATACTTTCCATCAGAAAAGCCAGTCTTTAATGATGGTGAAGAAAATATAAAAAATGAAAAAAGCAAATCCAATATTTCGTCAATAAATTGTTTTTTTTACATAAAGAGGAAATCAAAAAGGTATAAGTTACAAGTTAGTGGTTATGAATTAATAGACAATTTAAAAAAGACAACATATGAATTATAAAAATATAAAATACATTTTTTTAATTGGGCTTATTGTATTCATATCAATCAATACTTATTTCAATAAAAAGCAAAGCGTTCAAAGTATTCAACAACTTACTCGTATAGAAAAGGCAACAATCGTAGAGAACAAATCATCTATTGTAAAGCCTGAGAAAAAGGCTACTAAAAAAAGCATTAAAAAAAGTGTCAATAAAATTCATCAAGAAGATAATTTTCAAACAATTACTGGGGGTATAGAGGATGCTTTTTTACAGGAGTTTAATAAGACAATGAATTTAAATTTAAAGAGACCAACTCCAGAATTACTACCTAGAATAATAGAAGAGAACCTCAATAAAGCAAGAGCACAAAAAATCAGTTATGCAATACCTGGCTCATCCTCAACTGCTTCTTGGGTAGAATTAGG
>JAURIP010000126.1 GCA_030832695.1 Sediminibacterium sp.
ACAATGGACGCAGCAATAAATCCGAAAAGTTGAAGCAGCCTTACTTTAAGGGGTACTTCCACTTTATCAAACCTAAGTGTGTGGGTATTAAAGTGATATTTAATTTTCTTCATTTGAATTCACCGATTATTTGGCAAGTATGGCCATAAAAAAGCCCCAATTCCTTACCTTTGAGGTCATTAAAAAAAGCATTACAAATATAGCTTTTTAAGATGAACACTGCTTAAAATTCACCGACATGATGACCAGTTCAGAAATAAGACAACAGTTTTTAGATTTTTTTGCTTCTAAAGGCCATGCAATAGTGCCCTCCGCTCCTATTGTAGTCAAGAACGATCCTACCTTATTGTTTACCAATGCGGGAATGAATCAATTCAAAGATTATTTTTTAGGCAACCAAGTGCCAAGTCATACACGTATTGCAGACACGCAGAAATGTTTACGCGTAAGTGGTAAGCACAACGATTTAGAGGAAGTAGGTGTGGATACCTATCATCACACGATGTTTGAAATGTTGGGGAACTGGAGTTTTGGCGATTATTTTAAAGGCGAAGCAATTGAATGGAGTTGGGAATTATTAACCAAAGTATATGGCATTGACCCAGCTAAATTATATGTTAGTGTTTTTGAAGGGGATGCTTCCGAAAATTTGCCAGCCTCGAGAGAGGCTTTAATGCATTGGAAAAAATGGGTATCTGAGGACAAGATAATTTATGGCAATAAAAAAGATAATTTTTGGGAAATGGGTGACACTGGACCTTGTGGCCCATGCAGTGAAATACATGTAGACATGCGTTCTGATGAGGAGATTGCAAAAGTACCCGGCCGTGATTTAGTCAACATGGATCACCCACAGGTGATTGAAATTTGGAACAATGTATTCATACAGTACAATCGAAAAAAAGATGGCAGCCTGGAAGCGCTCCCAAATAAGCATGTGGATACAGGTATGGGATTTGAAAGATTAGTAAGGGTCATTCAAAATAAAAAAAGCAATTACGATTCTGATGTATTTACTGGAACGATTGATGCAGTAGCAAAAATCACCGGCAAACAATATGATTTTAGTGGGAGCAAACAAGCCATTGCATTTCGAGTTTTAGCTGACCACATTAGAGCCATTGCATTTACGATTGCCGACGGTCAATTGCCCGCAAATACTGGTGCAGGTTATGTAATCAGAAGAATTTTAAGAAGAGCAGTACGTTATTATTATTCCTACTTGGATTATAAGCAACCCTTATTACACCAACTGATGCCCTTATTGGCAAAACAATTTGAGCAAGTATTTCCTGAATTAACCGCACAATTAGATTTTGTAACTAAAGTAGTAAAAGAAGAAGAGGAAGGATTTTTAAGAACATTAGAAAAAGGATTAAAACGAATAGATGATATTGTAAAAACGCATTCAAAAGGAGCGACTATTGAAGGAAAATTAGTTTTTGAGTTATTTGACACTTTTGGCTTCCCGGTAGATTTAACCAGGTTAATTGCAAGTGAAAATGATTTATTGGTGGATGAAGCAGGTTTTGAAAAAGAAATGTTGCAACAAAAAAACAGAAGCCGTGCGGCTACCGCCATTGACACTGGCGATTGGATACAAGTAACGGAAGATGCCGAAACTAAGTTTGTTGGTTACACGCAGATGGAAACAAATAGTACCATTATTAAATACCGTCATGTAAAAGCAAAAGGGAAGGAAGCTTATCAATGGGTATTGAGCGAGACGCCTTTTTATGCAGAAAGCGGCGGACAAGTAGGTGATTGCGGTACATTAACCTTTGAAGATGGTACCACATTGCAGGTAACGGATACCAAAAAAGAAAATAATCTTTTTATTCATTTTACAGATACTATTCCAAATGTAATTGGAGAAAAAGTAAAAGCACAGGTGGCAATTACGCAACGAAAAAATACCACCCTTCACCACTCTGCTACCCATTTATTACATGCAGCCTTAAGAAATGTATTGGGAAAGCATGTTGCACAAAAAGGTAGTTTGGTGAATGCAGAACAATTACGTTTTGACTTTTCTCATTTTGCTAAAATGACCCCAGAAGAAATAAATGCAGTCACTGTTTTAGTCAATGAAAAAATAAAAGCAAATATCCCAGTCGTTATTAATGAGATGGATAAGGCGGATGCCATCCAATTAGGTGCCATGGCTTTATTTGGAGAAAAATACGGAGACAAAGTTCGTGTAGTTGTGATGGATCCCAACTATTCCATTGAGTTATGCGGTGGAACACATGTTGGTCACACAGGCGAGATTGGTCACTTTATTTTAAAGGCGGAAGCTTCTGTTGCAGCAGGTGTAAGAAGAATTGAAGGGGTGGTGGGCGAAGCTGCGGAACTATTTTTAACCGAAGTCAAAGAAAAATTACACAAACAAATTGTTCAATTAACTGAAGCATGTGATGGTATTGCTACAAAAATAAATTTCCAATTTAAAGCACCTGATTGGAATGAAAATACAAGCACAGATGTATTAAATGATACCATAGTTTCATTGCAAACGAGTCAAAAAGAATTATCCAAAAAATTGGAAAGTCAGGAAGCTTTATTAGTCAATGAATTGTTTGAAAAATATAGTACTGCATTTGTTGCAGTGAATGGTATACAATTTTTAGGAATACAACTACAATTGGGCAGTGCAGATCATTTGAAAAAATTAGCACAACAACTTGGTACATTACACGCTAATTCGGTAGTTGTATTGACCAGTAAAGTGGCCGATAAAGCAAATGTAGTTTTAGCAATTAGTGAATCCCTAGTCAACCAAAAAAACTGGCAGGCGCCTCAAATCATCAAGGAAAAAATTGCCCCATTAATTAAAGGTGGTGGCGGTGGTCAAAAAACCATTGCAAGCGCAGGCGGACAGGATAACACACAGCTCGATCAAGTCATTGCAGTAATAAAAGCCATGCTATAAATTAACTATCTATTTAATAATCAAAGCCTTATCAAAACCTGATAGGGCTTTTTTGGAGAGAAGGTTGGGTACGAAAATTTTCAAATTGACTAAAATTTAACATTTGCGAATTGTTTCGTAGTTAATTAAATTCCCTACATTTGCTTTAGAAATATATCTATACTTAAACATAAAAATATGATCAAGCAAGTAAGCAGTTTTTTAATGGTGTGTGTAATTGCACAAATAAGTTTTGCGCAAACTAGTACAAATGAAAACTTAAAATTAGATCTTAGAAAGCCAACCGTTGTTGTTGTAAAAGGTAATCCGAAGGATACTAGCATTGCGGTAAAAGGTGAAACGCCGTTATACATTGTGGATGGCAAAGAAATTAAAAACATCAATGAAATTTCCCCCAATGATATTGAAAAAATAGATGTTTTAAAAGGAGTATCTGCCACCAAACTATATGGTAAAAAAGGGGCAAAGGGCGTAGTAGTGATTACGACTAAAAAGAATGCTAAAGCAAGTAAGGATAATAAAGATCAAAAAGAAGTTACTGTAACTGTGCGGACGCAAGAAGGTAGAATATTGAAAAACGACAAAGAAGATAAAAAAGAAAACGATGCTATTACTGAGGAGCGAGTAAATGTATTAATTGATGGCGATAAAATTATCATCAATGGTGAGGAAGTAGGCGAAAATGATCCTAGAATCAATGGGCAAGGCAAAAATGGCGTGATTTTAAAAAGAATCATGACACCTCGTGGAAATAGTAAAGAAAATAAAATAGTGGAGGGTAAGCCATTGGATTTGAATATAGATGATGTTTTATCTTTCGCAACACCTGCTCAAAGCAACGCAGCTTTTTTAGGTGTGATATCAGAAGAAAATGAATTAGGTGCTAAAATAAACGAAGTAAGCGAGGGAAGTCCAGCAGCAAAAGCAGGTCTTAAGAAGGATGATATTATTACTAATGTTAATGACGAAAAAATTACAGGACCAAAAGATTTGTATGAGGCTATTGGCAGATACAAGCCATCAGATAAAGTACAAATTAGTATTTTAAAAAATGGTGCTAAAACAAAATTGACTGCCGAACTAGAAAAAAATAAAGCCCAATCATTTAGTTATAGTATGCCTAATCAAGGGATGACTATTGAACCTAACTGGGAGCCCAATACACCTAGAGGCAGGGGTAATAATGGAACGCAAAGATTTGGATTCGAACTACCTCAAATGCCAGAATTAAATAATTTTTTTGGCAATATTGAAAAACCAAAATTAGGCATCAGTGTGGAAGATGTTGAAGAAAACGAAGGTGTGAAAATTTCATCCGTGAGTGAAAATTCACCAGCTGCAAAAGCCGGGCTAAAAGAAGATGATATTATCACAGAAGTGAATGATAAAAAAGTAAAAGATGTGGATGGTATTAAGCCTATTATTAAAGGGGCCACAGAAGGCACCGTATTCAAATTTAATATTACAAGAAATGGTAAAAAAACCGTGATTGAAGTGAAAATTCCAAAGAAGCTTAAAACAGCCGATTTATAAGGAAGCGCTAATAACCTTATTACCTTCGCCCTGTCTATTTCTGAATATTCAGATTAAGACGGGGCGTTTTTTTAGGGTATTTAAACTAAAATTAAGCCCCAAATAATTGTACTTTTGCTACATGGGTATTGCGGAAAAATATGAAGCTGTTATCGGATTAGAGATTCATGCACAATTAGCAACACAAAGCAAGTTGTTTTGTGGAGATGCCGCTTCTTTTGGCGCCGAACCCAATACGCATATTAGCCCAATCACCATGGGCCATCCAGGAACCTTACCTAAAACAAATGTAAAAGCAGTTGAATACGCAATTAAACTAGGTATTGCTTGTGGTTCTCGTATTGAAAATAATAATTATTTTGCGCGCAAAAATTATTTTTATCCTGACTTACCCAAGGGCTATCAAATCACGCAACATACCACACCCATTTGTGTGGGAGGTGCCATTACGATTAAAGGAGAAGCGGGCGATAAAATAGTACAGCTAAATAGAATTCATTTGGAGGAAGATGCTGGCAAAAGTATTCATGATATTTCTGAACTAGACACTTATATTGATTTAAATAGAGCAGGTACTCCCTTAGTTGAAATGGTAACAGAACCCTGCATTCATTCTGCACAAGATGCTTTTTTGTTTGTTTCTGAAGTTCGTCGTTTGGTAAGATGGATGGGTGTTTGTGATGGTAATATGGAAGAAGGTAGTTTAAGATGTGATGCAAATATTTCCATTAGGTTGAAAGGGGATACGAAATTGGGCACCAGGGTAGAAGTCAAAAATTTAAACTCAATACGAAATATAAAAAAAGCGATTGAGTTTGAAATTGACAGATTAATTCAAATTACAGAAACAGGCG
>JAURIP010000205.1 GCA_030832695.1 Sediminibacterium sp.
ATTCATTTGTCCCATTTATAAATTATCTAGCAAAATCACAGGGAGCATCCTCGTTCTTACCATCTATTGATTTAACTGATTCAGCCACTGAACTTGAAAAAAAATTAAACTTTCCAGTTATAGGAAATATAATGAAAAAAGTAATAAGAGTATCAGATTATGGTCAAGTAGAGGAGAATAGAAAATTAACGGAAAAAACAACATCTGAAAGAGCAGCTATAAATAAGGATGAGGAAGAGGCAGTAACTAATGCTCTAAAAATTTATAAAAGTGATATAGGAAATAAAGATACAATTGTAGATAATTTAATAAAAAGTCAGATTGGTGAAATAGATACACAAGAGAAAAAAACAAGAGCACAAAATTTAGTCAAGGAATTTGAAGTGGCAACCATAGTTGGAAAAAATGACACTATGGTTAATTCAATAATTAAATCTCCAAGCAATCAAGCAACAGTTGAAATATTAAAAAGATTAAAAGTTAATAAAGGAGCAGACTTTGATGAATTTTATAAAAATCTTATAGAACAAAAAGTTATATCTGCTGATGTCGTAAGATTATTTAGCGAAACGCAAGGAGCGCCAAAAACATCATCTACAAATAAATATATCCCTATTAGAGATGTAAATGGAGAGTACAAGCTAATTCAAACTGATAGGGCAATTTATACTCCTAAACTTAGTGGGATTGCTTCTTTGGATAAGTTAGAACTTGCTAAACAAGCTGATAGTTATACAAATAAAATAAATGATATTCAGGCTCTTTATCAAGCTGGAAAAAAATCATCTTTTGATGCTAGTAATCAAATTGAAATTTTACAAGCATTACAAAAAGATATTAGAGCCAGAATTAAATCTACCAAGCCTAAGAAAATAAAAATAGGTAGTCTAAAAAAAGTAAAAGCTCCTAAGTTCAAAAAGATAAAAATACCAAAAGTAAAAGTGATTAAAGTAGCAAAGCCAAAGAGGTTGAATATAAAAAATATTCGTAATTTTCGTAGCCAATAAACAACTAGCTAGAAACATATAGCCCAAGCTAGTTGCCTATTAGTATTGTATAGGTTAGTGCCTTAGTCAATATCTATTGACTCTTTATTATCAAATCTTTCAAACTTCTCAAACTCTTTCCAGAAATATCCACCTGCCTTATATGAACCTAGCTTACTTTTTGCAAAACAAGCACGGCAAATGACATTGATATATGTATTTGCTTCTTTATCTTTATTCGTTGAGAACTCAAAATCTGTTGTATTCATACAGCGATTACAAACTTTTCTTGGATTAGATAAAATTATTGATAAGTGTAAAGTTTCAAGTGGATTTTTCTCCTCCACTTCAATCTGATATGAAACTTCTCCGACTTTGAAATTACTTTTTATTTTCATTATTCACCTCCTTTCTTTTTATATACCCACCTGCTTCTATATCCCCACCTGCTTTTATATACCCACCTGCTTCTATATCCACACCTGCTTTTATATCCCTACCTGATTTTATACTCCAACCTGCTTTTATATCCCCACCTGCTTTTATATACCCACCTGCTTTTATACTCAAACGTGATTTTATACCAGTACCTGCTTCTATATCCCCACCTGCTTCTATATACCCACCTGCTTCTATATCCCAACGTGATTTTATACCAGTACCTGCTTCTATATCCCCACCTGCTTCTATATACCCACCTGCTTCTATATCCGTACCTGCTTCTATATACCCACCTGCTTTTATATCCCAATTTGATTTTATACCAGTACCTGCTTCAGCTCGTATATATCCATTAACATAGATACCTTTTTCAAAATTAACTAAACCTAAGTTTTCCTCAATTTCTACGTGGTAATCTTCGTATTTGGTTAAATCAATTTTCCCTATATATTCTTTATCTTTGAAATCTGCTTTTGTTAATTTAATTATTTTCATTATTCACTGCCTTTCGGGATTATTATTAATTCACCATCTAAACAAACTGGTGGATTATGTTTTTCTCTGCGTCCTTTAATTGATGTGCATTTTATTGATTTATAACTATTGCAATAAGCGTAGTAAGAAATGTCCCAAGCCGAAATGTTCAAAGCCGAAATGTTCCTAGCCGTAATATCTAAAGCCGTAATGTTTCCAGCCGAAATATCCCTAGCCCTAATGTCCCTAGCCGAAATGTCATCAGCCCTAATGTCCAAAGCCTTAATGTACAAAGCCGTAATGTCCCCAGCCGAAATGTCAAAAGCCGTAATGTCCCCAGCCTTAATGTTCCAAACCGAAATGTCCCTAGCCGAAATGTTCCAAGCCTTAATGTTCCCAGCCGAAACAATAATTGACGCATTTAAAGAAATATCACATTCAAACGTAACATTACCTGTTATTACTAAAGCATCGTTTTTTATATCGGCATCTACTTCAGATTGAGTTTTGTATATTTTCATATTCATATATTCGTTTGCAATTTATCTAGTTCTGCTTTCAGTTTTTTAACTTTTCTTTCTTTTGCGTCTGTTTTGTTTAATTCGTAATACTTTTTTAGAATTGCTGGAAATTCATTAAATATATTGCTAGCATTTGCCATTGAGAAATAAAGATTTTTATTGGTGGTATCTGTATATTTCGGATTATAAGTCTTTAGTTCTTGGAAAAACTCTTTGAAAAACTCAGTTGGATAATCATTGCCTGAACAACTTCCGAAAATATACGCCCCAGTAGAAAAACTAAGCTGTAAAAGTAATTCATCTTCTGGCTGTTTTCCGTCATCAGAGCACGATATTGTTCTCTTATATTTTTTACCCCATAGACCAAGAGAGATATAATCACTAAATCTATTCCAATCTAAAGACCTTATCTCTCGGGGTTCAACATTTAAGCCGTACTTCTCTTTTAATTCAATGCCAAACAAATGCTTCTTTGCCAAAAATTCCATCTCATTTACATCATACACACAAATCTCTCTGTACTTCTTTAGCACATCAAGGATTTCTTTATAGGCTTGTTCCTCTTTCTTTTCTTTTGGGTTAATCATATATTTTCATTTTGAAAAAACTAATTCTGTCTGTCTTCTATTTAGCTTTTCTTTTATCTCTATCTCATTTAGTAAAGCCCAATCTGGATAACTGTTATACATTGGATTAGATTGCCAGTCATATTTTGGTGTGAATACAGGCACAGCTTTTTTAATCATTGCACTATTAAATTGGTCAATGATTGCGTCTATATCTGGTTTAATATCTTTAGTTTCATATATGTATGTGATTAGTCTAAGGTCATCTGTTGCAATTATGTCTACTGCGTAATATTCTGATTTTAATGCAAGAGCGTATAGCCCTGCTTGTAGTTTGTATTGGTCATCTGCCTCTCCATTTTTTATAATTCTCTTAAATTTCAAATTTGTAACTGATTTAACTTCGTGAGGGATTATTTTTTTATTAAGAATTGGCACTTGCGAACCATGTAAAATTAACATATCTACAATACCTGATGTATTTCTGTATTCTACTTTTTTTTGTTTATCTACGATTACCTTTTGGAGCTTTGATACTGCCCAATTTTCAACTTGAATACCTCTCGCAAATTTACGCAAGGTGTACTCATCTATTGGCTTTTGTGGCACTCCTAATGTTTTTAACATCTGCCATTGTAGAGGATAGCCAAGCATTGAGGCAGATAATTTTCCACTAGGTATGTGGATTTCTCTTTCTTTATCCTCTTTTAGTATCAGATTTCCAATTATATTATCAAATGTATTGTCAAATATTTTCATAAAATTATCTTAATCCCTCATATTCAGGATAAATAATTTGGTATATATCTACACATACGCAACCATCTTC
>JAURIP010000190.1 GCA_030832695.1 Sediminibacterium sp.
ACTTTGAGCTTATGTGCAACTTTACCATCCTCAGACCTAACACTTACAACATATGTCCCTGGTGAAAGTTGTCCTAGATAAAGCTGAGAACCTGCAAAAACTCCTTTATTACTATACTTTAATAGTCCTGTAGATAATTCATAAAAATCTATATTCAATTTTTGATAGCCTTTAATGATAAAATCAATATTCATTTGATTCTTAATCGGATTTGGAGCAAGTTTGATAAATTCATTACTACTCAAATTAATAAGATTGGTTACTATAAAATAGTATGGTGTACTCATAGCACTTGCACATCCATTTTGAGTTGTTTTTATAGAATAAGAACCTGAGGTTGTTGGTTTAAATCTTACACTAGTGTCTACTAAAACAGCTCCATCTTTATGCCAAATATTACCATATTGCGAAGAAGAAACTAAAAAATTGGCTGTATCACGAGAAAGAGAAGGCCTAGCAGGAACAGCATTAACAGAAAAAGTGAGTTTTGATTTTGCACTTTCACAACCTGTTGATGTTTTTATTTGGCTCACATAATAGTCAACAGCTCCAATTGTTGATGTGGAAGGTACAGGTGCAGTTGTTAAAGATGCAGTTCCACTTGCTTGTGAATTATACCATACCAATGTGTGGGCGGCTAAGGCATTAGCAGTTAGTGCAACTGCAGAGAGGCCTTGGCAAGAAGTTAAATTAAGTGTAACAGGTGCGTCTGGAATTACTTTCTCAACTGCAGATAATGAAGTTAACAAATTTTTATTTCCCACTGTATCCATTAAAGCATTTTCCTTTAAAGTTAAGTTTAAAGTGTCGTTGCAAATTCGGGTGATATAAATATTGTATAAAGCATTTGAAACCTTTTTAACAGAATCAATTACTCCTTTATTAATAATCATATTTTCTTTTGTCAATGAATTAGATAAAAATTCATTTGACTCAATTATATACAATGCCTTTAAATCAGTGATGTTAGATTTCTTGATAGTAATTAATGGATCTTTCGTGTCTTTATATATAATTGATCCTACAGGATCGCTTTCGTTTCCTGCAGAATCAATATAATTGATTTTTATGCTAATAAGACCATCTTCAAAATTTGATAAAAATATTTTATTTAATTTAAAAATTGAATCAGAAATAACCCCCTTTAGAATAATAGAATCTCCAACTTTAAATGATAACTTTCTATTTATTGAACTAACATTACCAATATTTGAATTTTGAATTGAACTAGAATTAATATTATTAACTGTATTTTGAGTTAGAACTAAATTATATTGAAGATTTTTCTCACTAACCTTGATATCCAATAAAAGCGAATCAATGTTACTTTTCCCAAAACTAGATAAGTTAGTTTTAAATGAAACTGATCTAGGAATAATAATATCTTTTTTATACTCTGCTTTTCCAACTCCTAATAGAACTTTTGAAGTATCAAGGATAAAAACGGTAGCGAATAATACTCCATCATTTACACCTCTTAAATTAATGTTATTTACTAATATCGAATCACTTTTCATTATCCCCTCAGATAATACAGATTCTCCGCCCATGTCACTATAAAATCTTGCTCTGTATAACTTTCCAGTACAATTTTTACACGATATAGAAATTGATGTTGAATCAACAGTTCTAGCATTAACTTTTTTGCCTAGTATTTGAATTAATGGAGTAACTAATAATGAAGAATCCGCTTTCTCTAGATCAAATCTTACTAACTCAACAAAATTAAAATACTTTGAATTTTGAGCCCTATCATTCAAGAATATGGACTCAACACCCCATAAGCCAGGTGCAGAACCCTTGGGTAATAAAGTTGATACTTTATACTTTCTCCAAATACCAGGTTTACCTTCAGGATCTGATAATAAATAATAGAAATCATTTTTAACTTTATCAAAATCCCCTTGCATTGAAAATCCAAATTGTTTACCTTGTGGATCTCTTAAAACATAATTACCATTTTGAATACCAGCTTCATTGTCTTTGAAGTCAGAAGAATCTTTTGCAAAAAATTCCATTTCAAATAAAGTTTCTCCATCTGGAGAAAGTGGATTAGTAGGTGTAGCCTTTATATTAATTGCATTCAAATCTAGAACAGGGGGGATATAATCAGGATATAGAGTTTTAATAAATATGCTATCTCTAAGGTGTTTTTGCTGATTAGACCTTACTATATATCCAGTTGTATCATTCATAAATGTTTCCCTAAATTCATTTTGAGCCTCGTCTCTAAGGAAAATTTGGGTAATAGGATAAAATCCAGTGGGATAGTATTCCGGAATTGGATATCTATAAGTTATGTGTGATAATTCATTGTCAATTTTATCTCGCTTAACATAATTTGTGTCGCCAGATAATACCCCAAATTGTAGCTCCTTATAGACCCCTTTTTTATTTGTTGGCATTGCGAAATTGACACCAATGTAGCCGATTGCATTTTTTTCAATAACATCGAATTTTGCTTGTACAAACTGATGATCTATACCAAAAGTTGTTTCATAGGGTGCGAAGCTGGTAAATTTAGACCTGCCCAGTGATAAATTTAAAGTACCTTGTTTATATTTCGCAGGTAATAAGTCCTCAAGAGGGTTGTTGATAAAAATCTTGAGCCCGAATGTATTATTATTTTCATACCGCTTATTTCCTACTGCATCGGCAACCATGATTTGATTTACTGTCCAATAACCATTTTTAGCAAATTTAGTGATTGAAATTTCGCCTCGAAGTAAAAATGGATTACCGTTTACTGGATTGAGATACATATCAAAAAACGTACCAATTGAACTTGAAATTCTTGTAAAACCATAAGATGCACCATCTCTTAATGAATCAATTGCATGTAGTTTTATTTCTATAGTTAATTTTTTATCGCTGTTTGGAAGTCCAATTACATTTACAGTAACGCCTTCAATTTTACCTGGGTAATTATAATCGGGTAATAAATTATAAACCATAAAAGTTAAATCCTTTCTTATCATTGCAACATATCTAGTACCATGCATTACGCGATCTCTAATGAATTCATATTTTCTTATTGATCTAGAAAGTAATAAATTTGGATTAGTAACATAACTAGCAATTGTCTCTGCCATGTCTTCATCAGGATTTATTGCATGGGCATATGCAGATACAAATTCTGTTGTTTTTGTAGTAGACCACCCTGATGGAGCAGTTGGATCAACATACCAACCACCTAATGCTGTCCAATCATCTTTCAACTTTTGTTCAAATAAACCTGACCATAAGAAATGAGACTTTTCATGAAGTACTAATCTTTGTATTGAACCATAGTCTGATGAATTAAATGCCTTTTGCATAAATTCTATTGTTTTTTGACCAGTCCATGCTATTGCTGCAGCAGATGGATATTTTGGATTATCTTGACCTGCAATTCTTCTAACAATATATTTTAAATTTGATTGTGCATGCATTCCGTCAGGAAGTTCCTCAAACATTGAAAGAATAGTTAATTTTTCAAATGCAGAAAATGATTGAAAATTACTTGGATCTTCATTCATAATCCCTCTAAGCTCGTCTCCTGGATTTAAAAATTTTATGCCGAAATTTTGATCAGCAATAGACGCAACTGCATCAGCATCATTTCCAAAATTAGTTGCAAAAGAAATAACTGCATTATATAATCTCTTTGAAAAAAAACGACCTTTAATACCATCCAATTCAGCAATTAATGGAGTAGCATAAACAAAAGCTTTTCTAGAAATAATAACTTTCTTTATACCATTTACTATATTTATTGAAATATCATCAATTACATCATCATCGGTAATACTCCATTCTGAACTTACAATTGCTGAATTAGTAGAAAGTAACCCTTTTGTTGCATTTAAAATAGGAACTCTTTTGACCATTTGATATAATCGAAAAGCATCTTCAGATGACCAATTTGTAAGCTTATTTGATAAAGCGATACCAGAAATACTAATAAGGTTAATACTTGAAAAATCATCTGGAACCTTTATAGGATCATTTATAATTTTAAAAT
>JAURIP010000034.1 GCA_030832695.1 Sediminibacterium sp.
AACATTATTATCATCACAAACTGGACAAATGATATTAAATTGATTTGTCAATGCCATAGATTACTATTTTAATAAAATTGCAAGTATTGCAATCACAGCGAAAGCAATTGCCCAAATTGCCCATTTATCATTTTTCTGTGCAGTTAATTCAGTCTCAAAAATTTCAGAATTGGGTAAATTTCCAACTTCAATATCTTTATAAAACTGACTTGAGTTAAAATGTGATTCCCAAATATAACTGCCCTCCTTTTTTGAAATAACACCTAAATTACCAATCAATAGCTTTTGATCATTTTCAAATTTCCCTTCCCAACTTTGTTCATATTGTATGGCAGCCTGATCCGTTGAAATATCAAGGGCATTTCCTAAATATTGATAAAATTGTTTTGATGGTGTTCCCGTATTTAACTCGAATTCAATAAATTCTGAAGGGGACTTTAAAACACCGTCAATTAATTCAGCTTCTTTTTTTAACAATTTTAACTGCCCAACAGATGGTATGTCCAATTGACCAAAACGAACAAAATATTTAATAGCTAACTGAATCATACTTATTTATAGAACGAATATACAACACCTGCATTAATTTGAACACCTAAGGCCGGATAATCCGCCCATCTTTGGTATTGACTATTTAAAAGATTCGTGGATTTAACCCAAACTTTCCATGGAATGGATAATTTGTAGGACAAACCAGCATTCAATAAGGTGATTGGACTTAAAGTTTTTGCAATATAACTATACCCCTCAGAAATGGCCTCGATACCTGACATAAAATTTAAAGATCCATCCAAAAGTAATTTTTTATTGACCTGCCAATAAAAGGTAGAATTAAACTTGACTGGTACAAAGCCCCAAGGCTTTTCATTGTCCTTAATATAATTGAATTGGGTATAATTAAAATGATTGTCAATAGAGAACCGATCACTAAACTGGTAGTGTAAGCTAGCTTCTAAATCAATTGTGTTTGCCTTTGATTCAAATATATTATAATATTTCAATCCATTCGTAACACGATTGGTCCCATATGATGGAAAGCCTGGCAAATAATCTGAAATCGCTAAAGGCTCTTTGGTATAAAATGGCAAATTAACATAGCGGTTTAATGAAAATCCAAATCCATACTGCAAATGCTTAGAGGCATTTACCTCGAATTTTAAAAACTGTTTGTCTTGTGACATAATTTTTAAATTAACGGGTACTGAAATCCAAGGATTTTCATTTAATAAATCACCATATTGGGTATTGGTGGTAATATTCATCCAGCCTGCCTTGATAACCCAAGCGGTGTCCTTTAGATTATGTTGTAATTGTATATTTGGATATAATTTAAATCCGTCAGATTTATATACAGGTGAAACACCCACTAATATCTTTAACTTCCATTTATTTAAATTTAAAGATGGGTCAAAGCGTAATAAAGTGTTTGAACTAGACGTATAACTATTTAAATGACTATAACTAAAGTTGACATCAAAATTAAATAACATATCCCGATTCATTTGATAGGACATTGGACTGGTTATTGCGATATAAGTATTTGATTTGTTTTGTACATCAAATAAATGTGATAATTCAAATTTTGGTCTATAACTAAATGAAGCGCTAGGTTTGTATTTATTTAATAATGACATACTTACACCAATATTGGTGATCTTCTGCAAATAATTAGTATTGGGTAAACGTAAAGTATCAGGCACCAACCCATATCTATAATACTGATTTTGATTGGCAAATACATGCGTTAATAAAGTATTAGAGTCGTTAAGCAATAAATTGCCTTGATAATCAAATTTGCTTATTCTGTATTTTTGCAAATGATGCATACCCTCGGATGACTCCGTTGAAATACCCAAATTATTAATTGTCTTAGTGCCAATATTTATATAATTGATACTTAACAATTGGTATAAATAATTTCCGAAACCCACCTTGACATTGGTATTCCCTACTAGACTATCTGGACTTGCTAATACAATTGCCAAAGGATTTAATGCAATAGGTCTATACGAAAATGATAAATTTTGACTTGGTACTTGATAGGAATATTGCACTGACTGCGTATCCGAAATTGGAGCAGCATTGGTGAAATTTATTTTAACCACACTTTTTAATTGTGGTTTAAAAGCTGATAAGATGCTTACCACCTTAGTTGGCGCAGTATCTCTCATTACAGGAACTTCCAATGGGACTTGTTTGACAATATCTTCTATTTTTACGGGCTTAATAATGGCTGTATTCGATTTTTTTGAACTACTTTTTTTTGCTCCTTTCTTTTTGGAAGATTTTTTATTTTTATTAGTTGCCGCTTTTTTCTTTTTAGCTGTATTACTTATTTTAGCTTTTGAGTTAGTTTTCTTTTTTTGCCATGCAAAAACCTGATGCGATGAAATCACAAGAAAAAAAGTAATGAATATATAGGTAAATAATTTGGACATACTTTGTTTATTGATTTTCAACTTTATTTGAAATTTTTTCAGCCGTTTGCGCTAAGTTATATTTTTGACTCGCCTCCTCCTTTAATGAAGTAATCGATGCATTATCAGTAACACTTTTATAAGTCGCTAATGCATTAAACCAATCTTTTTGTGCTACATAAATATCGCCTAATAAAATATAAGCACTGGTTACCCAAAATTCATGTGAAGCTTGTTTTTTTGTTACCTCAAAAGCTGTTTTTTCAGCCAATGCATAATTTTTCTGTAAAAATTGCAAATAGGCTAATTCGTAATGCGCTTCGGCTGTATAAATCGAGGAATTATTTAAAATAATATTACTTAAGACCGCAATTGCCCCAGCAGTATCATTTTTCAATAATTGCTCATGATACAATACCATATTGGCCATTAAAATATCATCCGACGCAAATGTTTTTTCATCAATAATTTGCTTTGCAATAGGTGCCGCTTCAAGCCATTTGCTGTTTTTAAACTGACACCTTAGTACACCTCGTAATGCTTCCAATACATTTTCCTTTTGAACAGCAAATTCTTTCAATATTAAATAATACTTTTCAGCCAACACATAATTTTTGAAATTGAAATAATTTAACCTAGCCGCAAGTAAACTTGCGCGTTCGGCATATCGGTTGGGTGATTGATCTGCCACTTTTGAAAAATAATAGGCAGCAGAATCAAAAATTTGACTAGCATAATTCATTTCCCCAACCAAATAGTTAGATTCAATTTGATAATTACCATTAGGGAATAATGATAAATATTTAATTAATCCGGATTTTGCATCTGTATAATTTTTTTCATCATAGCGTAACATAGCAGAACGATAAGTAAGTGAATCCTGTTCACTTATTGCTAACGGGTGGCCATTATCATTCATAAATGATACATATAATTCCGGCTTTTGATCTTCAATAAAAATATTTCTGACAAATTCTAATGCATTTTCCGTTTCTACTGAATTTGGATATGTTTTAATTAAGGTTTGAAAATTTTCTAACGCTGGCTCATTCTTATTCATGTTAAAATAAGTAACACCAAGTTTATATAATGCGACTGGGTAAAAAGAGGCCGCTTTTTTATCAATGACCACCGCACTTAAAGGTGCTATAGCTAATTTAAAATCTTCTTTAAAAATATAGGTTTCCGCCAATTCCATTCTAGCGTCATTCAAATAATTCGAATTCGCATATTGATTGTCGAATTGCTCCAATAATTTAATTTTATCGTTTGTTTTACCCAATCCACCTAGAATAATCGATTTTTGTAAAGTAGCATAGTCTTCCATCGTCCAATGCAAATCAATCACATTTTGATAAGCTTGGGTTGCTTGCTTAAATTGCTTCAACATCATTAAACAATCCGCAGATCTAACATAGGCATCTTGTTGATAATTTTGTTTTGCATTGGCTGGATTAACACTACTCACTGCATTAAAATTATTCAAAGCCTCTTGATAGGCTCCTTTTTTTAAATAGGCAAATCCTAAAGTGTATTTGGCATGCTGTATGGTAATTTCTCCTTCATTGATGGGCGCATTTAAATATTCCGATAAGGCAGCAATCGTTTCGTCAATATGACCCAGTTTATACCCTAATTCTCCCAACCAAAAGTTAGTTTGACTAATGACATTTTGATTATTAGTGGTGTTTGTAATTTTATTTAATAGCTCATATGCCTTATCAATTTGACCATCATTGATATAAATAACACTCCTACCAAATAAGATAGTAGGGTAAATTTTTAAAAGTTCTTCATTGGGGTATTCGATGGATTCGTATGCCTCCAATGCTTGGACATAATTATTATTTAAAGCCAATGCTTTAATCCAAAGCTGTTTTGATTCTAATAAATAAGTTGAACTAGGGTAAGTATCCATAAACTGGTCTAATGAAACCACTGCTTGCGCATACTCTTTTAATTCCACCGATAATTTTGCATAATTAAACAAGGAAATTTCCTTTTGTAGTAAGTTTTGACTTTGGGTAGAGCAGAATAAAAATGCATTTTTAGCACCTTGCTTATCATCTATTTTAAGATATGAGGTTGCCAGTAAATACATGCTATTTTGAGCCAAAGAATCACTGCCATTGTTTAATTGTTTAAACCCGGAAATGGCCTTATCCCATTGCTTAGTTTGAAAATAACAAAAGGACAATTGATATAAATCCTGTGATTGTACTTTTTCTTGTTTTGAAACATACGTGGCTAAATAAGGTAATGCCTTTTCATATTCATTTTTGTCAAACCACAAGTGCCCTAATAATTGTCTTATTTGCACATCATAATATTGATCTTTCGATTGTAATGCATTGGTACAATATTCTATCGCTTTATTAACATCCCCAAGGAAATAATATAACTGCCCAATATAAAAAGGGACAACGTTGGCATAATCGCTATTATTAGCAGCAATTTCAAAACAAGACAAAGCCAAATTATAGTCTTTATTTTTTAGTGCTAAAAATCCTGCATAGTAATTTGCGTCTGTATAATACAAGCCTGTTTTAACTTGTCGTAAACTATTTAATAAATTATTCGCTTTTTCCCAATCACCTAATTTAAAATACAAATACCCTAAATGAAATTTCATTTTGATAATTTCATCATTATTTAAATCTTGGATCGGAACTTTCAAATAGGCAATAATCGCTTTATCTGTTTCTTTGACTTGGTAATAATATTCACCTAAAAAATATTGTAGTCTTGATTGATAAATAACATTATTAGTTTGGCTGATCCATTTGATTGCTAATTGCTCAGCAAAAGGTTTTTCAAGATGCAATGACAACATTAAATAGTAATAAGTAATTTGATCATCATTCATTGAAAAACCATATGCTTGTTCAAATTGTTGAAAAGCAGTCAAGCTATCCCCAAGCGTAAGTGATTGTAATCCTTTATTAAAATACGTGGTGGACTTATCTGAGTTTGAAGCTATTTGTGCTCCCCCAGTAAATTGGAGAAAAATTGAAAAAAAACCGATCAATATAAATCGATAAAATGACGCCATGGATTCGTTTTATTAGTAACCTAGTAAAATTACACTACCCTATTAAAACGATGTGTTAAATGAGGTTATTGTGGAAAAACAGATTCTATTCGTAAATTTGTCAACAATTATAAAAATATGTACGAATTTAAAAATCAAATAAGGGTAAGATATGCTGACGCTGACCCCATGAATGTAGTATATTATGGCAATTATGCCCAATATTTTGAGGTAGGTCGTGTTGAAAGCTTAAGGGCTTTAGGCATTAGCTACAAGGTGATTGAGGATTTGGGGATCATGCTTCCGGTGGTCGAACTAAATGTTAAATATCTAAGACCTGCCAGATATGATGATTTATTGACCATAACCACCCAATTAAGAGATTTTCCTATTGATCACCGAATAACTTTTCATCAAGAAATTCATAACGAAGAAGGCAAACTGCTCACCATTGGAACTGTAAAACTATATTTTATGGATAAAAACCTTGGTAATAGAGCTGCTATGCCCCCATTTTTGGCTGAAAAACTAAGTTCCTATTTTAGTTAAAGCGCCTATTTTTGATTTACTTTGCAACCTAATTTAACCCTGACGCATGGATCAAAGTAAAGCCACTATTATCACTATCGGAGACGAGCTTTTAATTGGGCAAGTCATTGACACAAATAGTGCATTTATAGCGCAATCCTTAAATGCCATTGGCGTAATGGTCACCAGTAGAATAGCTGTAGGAGATGATAAATTAGCGATAACAAATGCGCTAGACAATGCCCTCAAGGAAAATAATATCATTATTCTAACAGGTGGTTTGGGCCCTACTTCAGACGATATCACCAAACCATTTTTGACTGCGTATTTTGGGGGTTCCATGGTGGTGCATCAACCTACCCTTGATCATATTACTTATATATTTGAACAGCTCCATAAGCGTCCCATGATTGATCGCAATCGCAAACAAGCCGAAGTGCCTGATTCTTGCGAAGTGTTATTCAACGAAACGGGTACAGCTCCTGGAATGTTATTCAAAAAGAATGGCGCGTTTATTTTTTCACTTCCGGGTGTACCCCATGAAATGAAATGGTTGACAGAAAATAAAGTAATCCCCTATTTACAAAGTAAAATTATTTCAAACCATGTTGGGCATAGAACCTTACTAACTGCAGGTATTGGAGAATCATTCCTTGCTGAAATAATTTTAGACTTTGAAAATAATTTACCTGCAACACTTAAATTAGCCTACCTACCCAATTTTGGTATGGTCAGATTAAGATTAACCGGACAAAGCAATGACAACAAGGAATTAAATATATTACTTGATCAACAATTCGAATTATTAAAAATAGCAGTAGCCGAATATTTAGTAACCGATTTGGATGAAACTATGGAAGTAGTGGTTGGAAAACTACTAAAATCAAGTGGTAAAACTGTAGCGACTGCCGAAAGTTGCACTGGCGGATTTATTGGGCATTTATTATCCAAGCACGCCGGATCATCTCAGTTTTATACAGGCGGAATCATTAGTTATGATAACAGAATAAAAACTGAGTTTTTAGATGTTCCAACCAACATTTTACAAACCGTAGGTGCCGTAAGTAAGGAAGCAGTTGAACAAATGGCAAAAGCCGTTAGGGAAAAGATGAATACCGATTACGCGGTGTCCGTTAGTGGTATTATGGGGCCAACAGGAAAGACGGACGAAAAACCATTAGGCATGGTCTGGATTGGGGTTGCAGATAAAGAAAGGGTGTTTTCGAAGGTATTGTACTTGAGATTTGACAGACAAAGGAATATTGAAATAACAGCTACCCAGGCTATAAATTTACTTAGGTTATTAATAATCAATAAAATTTAGTCTTATTTTTACTAAAATTTACCCTTATGCCAATAGTTGATTTGGTTTTGCCTAAGTTGGGTGAAAGTATCATGGAAGCGACCATTTTAAAGTGGCACAAAGGCGTTGGTGATACTATCCAGTTAGATGAAACTTTATTGGACATTGCTACTGATAAAGTAGATAGCGAAATACCTTCAACGGTTGCAGGGAAAGTAATTGAAATATTATACGAACCCAATACAGTGGTTCCCATTGGCACGGTCATAGCACGAATTGAATGCGATGAAAATAATACAGCAAGCACCAATTTTGAAATTACAATTCCAGTTATAGCGCCCTTAGTTGAAATAGCAACAACGAATAGTGTAGCTTCAGAAAATAAGGTATCTACCTCAAATGATACCCTACCCGAGGTTCCATTTATCCCCTCTCCTACAATAATATCGAACGATAATCAAAGCATACAAGAAGGTAAATTTTATTCCCCATTGGTCATGAATATTGCGCAAAATGAGGGAATCAGTATGCAGGAATTGCAGCAAATAAAAGGCACAGGCAATCAAGGACGTGTATCAAAAAAGGATATTTTAAATTATATTGCTGATAAAAAAACTTCAAATAACAATTATAAAAATACTGTAAATCAACCTTTTACTGAATCAAATTCGATTGTTACTGAAAATAGCAATGTCGCAGGTATTAATCAAGAAATCATCCTACAGGAGGAGCAATTACATACTACTGCGCTTACCGGTAAATTAGCACAACCTGAGGATGTAATCATTACTGGCCATACTGAAATCATTGAAATGGATCGTATGCGCAAGGTAATTGCAAAACATATGATTGATAGTGCTAATACTAGCGCCCATGTAACTTCATTTGTGGAAGCCGATGTGACCAATATGGTGGTTTGGAGAGAGAAAGTAAAACAACTATTTGAAAAAAGAGAAGGGGTAAAATTAACTTTCACCCCCATGTTCCTAGAATGTATTGCTAGTATAATGGAAAAATACCCCATCATCAATAGTAGTTTACAAGGGGATAATATTATTTATAAAAAAGACATCAATATTGGTATGGCTACTGCCCTACCTTCTGGTAATTTAATTGTACCAGTCATTAAGGGTGCCAATCAATTAAGTATTGTTGGATTAAGCAAGGCGGTAAACACATTAGCTAACAATGCAAGATTAAATCAGCTAAAGCCATCAGATACACAAGGCGGTACATTCACCGTAACCAATGTGGGCACTTTTGGTAGCATTATGGGAACACCATTAATCAATCAACCACAGGTAGCCATACTTGCATTAGGCGCAATTAAAAAGCGACCTGTTGTTATTGAAACACCTGCTGGTGACGCCATATTAGTTAGGCACATGATGTATTTATCCATGAGCTATGATCATCGTATTGTGGATGGCGCTATTGGATCACAATTTTTAGCATCGGTTGCTAAAGCATTTGAAGCGTGGGATCCCAATCGTCAATGGTTTCAATATATATAGCTACTAATTAGTTTAACCCTAAAGTTCGTCCCTTCATCATTGCAGGCACTCCAGAATTTAACCATGTTGGCATCGGCGCTCCTTTTAAATAGGAATCAAAAAACTGCTGTTCTCTAATTTGTATGTCCTTCCTATTTTTTCTTTCAACTAAATTATGGGCTTCATTGTTATATACTAGTAGCCATACTTTTTTATCTAGTCTACGCATTGCTGTAAACATTTCAATTCCTTGATACCAAGGCACCGCATCATCTGCATCATTACTCATAATCACCAATGGAGTGGTAACTTTAGGTAAATCAAATAAAGGTGAGTTTTTTATATATAAATCTGGTCGCTCCCATAAACTTGCCCCGATTCTGCTTTGTGTTTTTTCATATTGAAATTGTCTATTCAAACCCGATCCCCATCGAATACCTCCATAAGCACTGGTCATATTAACTACTGGCGCACCAGCCCATGCAGCAGCAAAGAGTTTGGTTTTTGTAATTAAGTAAGCAATTTGATAACCACCCCAACTTTGACCTTGTAAACCAATTTTTGTACTATCCACAAATCCTTTTTGCACCATGGCTCTGGCGCCACTTAAAATATAATCATAGGCGCCTTGTCCAGGATAACCTTTGGTGTACCAAATATCTGGTACAAAAACCACATAACCCCTACTCGCAAAAAACGGAATATTTAAACGTGAAGGCGTTGGTGCTGGTGGTAAGTAATTATGTAAGGTTTGATTGCTACGTTCGTAAAAATAAACAATCATTGGGTATTTCTTTTTTGCATCAAAATTTTCTGGTAAATACAAAACACCCTCTGCTGTTTTACCAGTATAGGACTTCCATTTAACCAACTGCGAAGTCATCCAATTGTAATTATTTTGTTGTGGATTTATTTGCGTCAGTGCCATTGGATTTTGCTTCAGTGTATCAAAAGTGTAATGGAACAAATTGGGAGATTGTTTTTCATCTTCTTGCATCACCAATAAATCGTTCGACTTTTTTGCAGCTACGATAGAGGTCAAATGCATTGGCAACTGATTTATTGTAAATAACTTTCTGGTGCCCAATGACAAGGAAACCAATCCTTCTGATTTGTCCCTCTCATTGAAGGTTTTTAATAAAATAATAGCATCCGCATTTAAAAATTGACGATCATTGTCTGTTTCAACAAAACGATAACTAATCTTGTTTTGACGACCGTTGGTTAATTTAATGGAAGGTGATTTACCCTCCGCATCCCCTAGCCAAATATCATATCTATCATACACTAAAAAATGCTTGTTGTCCTGCATCCACTTTACAATACCATAGGCATTAGGATCATCAGGTACATCATTTTCTTCATCATATAATGCTACTGAGATATCTGTTAAAATGTTTTTTGAAACACCCGATGCAACATCATAAGATTTATATTTTTTTTGATCCTCTACATAATAAACCAACCGCTGACCATCATAGGAAGGCGCCAACTGACTAATTTTACTATTTTTTTGAACTAAGCTATTTTTCCCGGTATTATTATCTATAATATATAAATCCCTTTGTGAAAAACCTTGCCATTGAGAAGCTATAGCATAATTTGAATCAATTAAAGCATAGGTATAGCGACCATCTCCTTCGGTTGTTTTTAATAAATCACGGTCTTTAATTTTTCCAAGATAAGTAACTGAATTGTCAGCTGGACGATACAACACAGTTTCGGTGCTTTTAAGTAAAGCATCTAAGTTTTTTAATTGCACTGTTTGTAAAGTGGGATCCGCATAATGCCATATATCAACACTCACTCGATCAAATTC
>JAURIP010000142.1 GCA_030832695.1 Sediminibacterium sp.
GCTCCCACCTCGCAACAAAACTTCCTTGTTGTTTAATGGCAATATCCCCTGATTTTGTAGCTAATACAAAATTTTGTCCTGGACAGGTCCATAATGAAATGGCATGTAAATAATCATCATAATTTTTCGCCCTATTCAATAAATAAAATGTTTCTACTCCTGTAGATGAATTAAGCGCAGTCCATTGCACTGCTAAATTTCGTCCATTGGATTGCGTGTTTTGATAATGTGCGTCAAACATGGTTGGGCCCCAGTGCGTCATTGCAATATTTTCCACTACATCTAAACTATCTTTCACTTTAATCACCTCTGTTCTTTTGGAAGTTGCCTTCCATGCACCATTAAACCAATATTCATTCTCAGTGGTATCTTTAAATTTAATTTCATAATAATCCAATACATCTCGACCTGCATTGGTGACACCCCAAGCCAAACTATCATTAAATCCAATAATGACTGCAGGTGATCCAGGGAAACTTGCACCATAAGTACTATGCGTGGGCGTCGTTATTTGCATTTCATACCACAATGAAGGTAAATTCAACCCCAAGTGAGGATCGCTACTTAAAATAGGTCTGCCCGATTTGGTTTTTGATCCAGCAACAGCCCAATTGTTGGAGCCATTATTTTTATCTGGCGCTTCTGGCATTTCTACAGTATTAAAAGCAAGACTATTTACTTTATGCAAATAAGCCGAATCAGCATTCACTGGTTTCACTGGAACAATAGAAGGCTTTTCATAAACCGTCCCTTTCGGAATAATTGGATCTAAAGAGTCTTGTTTGTTGGTATATAATTTATCAAATAAGTCATACCCCAAATAATCCCTGGTATTGGTCATTTGTAAATCAACCGATGCAGAGCGACCTGTTAAATCATAGGACATGAACATTAAAAAAAGATAGGTCTTTTTAGGTGTCCAATCCTCAGGCGCATAATTCATTAATTTAAATTCAAAAGGAATATCCGATGGGTCCAATTGTTTGATGTAGGCATTTACACCAGCAGTATAGGCATCCACTGTGGCCTTCATGTTAGGATTCGTTTCATTTATATTGGCCTCCGTTTTTTCAGCGCCATACACCATGCCTAATCTTCTAAACATTCTATCAATAGGTAATTTATCTGCACCTGCTATTTCACTTAATCTTCCTGAAGCAACGCGCGTTTCAAAATCCATTTGCCATAATCTAAATTTAGCATGCAAGTATCCTTGAACAAAATAGGCATCTTGATCATACTCCGCATAAATATGTGGCACCAATCTATCATCCACATAAACATCTACATTGCCTTGTAATTCATTGGCAACGATGGATGCATCAAAATTGGCATTGACCTTTTCGGCGTTTTTCCAAAATCCATGCTGCGGAGATAAAAAATAACCTAATCTTGGTGCTTTTGCATTGCCTAGTTTAAGTTGAATATCTAAAGTAAATACCAATGCAGTGGTAACGATAGCAGACGCTATCAATGGCAATAAACGCATAACAATAATTTAGACCCCTAATTTACGCTTTATTTATAAGTTCCCCGCTAAAAAAAGATATGAAATCCGTCATAGGTAAATTAGGATATTTTGACTGAAGTACTTGTGATTTTGTCAGTGACTTTTGTAAAAAGGCCTGATGTGCAATAGATGCTTTGTTAAATGGCTTGTGTTGTTTCGCTAATTGCAACTCAGCCACCTCCCCCATGATTAATTGCGTTTCCTCGGAAAAATAAGTACTTACTAATTTTTCCCAAACATAATTGGTTGCTGCATAATTAGGATGCACTAAATCCTCCGCATAAAATCGATAGTCCCGCAGGTCATCAATTACATATTCATAAGCTGGGAAATAGTCCACCGCTTTTAATTTCGCAATGACATCATGCACTGCATAAATAAGTACCGACTTACTTCGGTTATTTTCAATTAAACCTTCTCGCAAATGACGCACGGGGCTAATTGTAAAAGTGATGTGAATATTTTTATTAAAAGACTGCACCGCTGAAACTATTTTTTGCAATTTTGAAGACAATTCAATAGGATCTATTAATATTTTTTCAAACCATTGGGCTGGGGCTTTATGGTTATTGGCGACCACCAGTCCTGCGCCGCTAGGAGCAGCTTCGGTTAAACGATATAGCCAAGCCGAACCTAATGTAATGATTAATTTATCAGCCACTTTTAAAAAAGCATGTGCGTCGCTGATGGAACTGTTTATTTTTTCAAGTGCAGCAATGGATGTGAGATCTGAAAAACGGGAATGATGATGCCAACTGTTAAATAAGTCATTTAATTCAAATAAATCATTGGTACCATATTGTTTGTGATCAATATAATCCTGTAATGCACCTATCACACTAATTGGATTGAATAAAATACCATGTGGATTTTCCTTCACCTCAAATAAATGTCTATGTAATTTTGCGCCGATATTCTCAGTAAAACAGGAACCCATTAACATGATTTTATCTTGATAACGAATTGCCTTAGCTGACTTAGTTGCTTCTAATGTTAATTTGAATTTCATTTAAACATCCTTTGCTTCATCCCTTCATACAAAATAATACCTGCAGCGACTGATACATTAAAGGAATCAAAGTTGGTGGCCATTGGAATTTTGAAAAAGTAATCAGCAGCCTTGGCTAAAAACGGCTGAACCCCTCTTCCTTCATCACCCATAATGATACAAGCAGGTATAGTCAAATCTAATTCATGTACATTTTTATCTGCACGCATTTCACTCGTGAAAACCTGAATACCATTTAAATGTAAAGTATCAACCGCTTTTAATAAACTACTTACCCTTACAACTTGTATATGTTCTAATGCACCTGCACTGCTTTTAAAAGCTTCTTCATTTAATGCGCCTACGCCTTTATCTGGAATAATTAATGCTTGCGCACCACAACAATGAATACTTCTGGTAATGGCCCCAATATTTCGCACGTCCGTAACGCCATCCAACATCATAAATAATGGGGTTTCGCCTTTGGCAACCACAAAGTCAATGACTTCCTGCAAATCCATATACTTCACCATCGAAATAAAAGCCAACACCCCTTGGTGATTTGCTTTGGTCATGCCATTCAACTTTTCAATAGGTACTAACTGAATAGGTATGTTATTATCCAATGCCGCTTTTTTTATTTCACTCAAACCTTCCCCTTGTGCATTTTTTTGGATTAATATTTTTTCAATATTAGTATCACTTAAAAAAGATTCAATAATAGGTTGGCGACCAATGATAAATTTTCGCTCCGTAGTCGCCACTCGCGGCGAATACTTTCGAGGGCCATTAAATTTTCGGTCAGGTCTGTTATTATAATTGCGTCTTTCCTCCATGTTTCAAAGTTACTCTTTTTTATTTTTAAGTAATTCCCATTTAAGAATGGCAGCTACTGATATCGAATCCGTAATCTTGCCTTCCATGACCCAATTAACCGCTTCCGAGAAGGGCATTTTAATGACTTGTAAATCCTCGGTATCCTCTGGTTCCGCTTCTCCTTCAATTAAATCTTGTGCTACATATACAATTGCTAGCTCATCAGATACGGAATTGGATACATGTATTTGTAAAATTTCGGTCCATTGGCCCGCTTCAAATCCCGTCTCCTCTTTGAGTTCTCTTTTTGCTGCAGTTAACCAATCCGTTCCCTCTGGGCAACCTCCTTCTGGAATTTCCCAACTATACGCGTCTAAAGGAAATCGATATTGCCCTACTAAATAAGTATGATCATCTGCATCTATTGCGATTACACCAATAGCAATATTTTTAAAATGCACTTTGCCATAAATACTTTTAGTGCCAGCGGGTGTGATAACATCAAACTCCGTTAAACTAATCCATGGATTATCATACACTAATTTATCTCCCAGTTTAATCCAAGGATTTTTTTGCGATTCTTTATTTTCAACATCCATAAAAATTTATTTTAATGATAAAAAAAAGCCCGTCCAGAATTATCGGAACGGGCCTTTATTTAAAATCATACCATTATTTTAAACCGAAAGCTTTTTTCACTTTCGCTACATAATCTAATTTCTCCCAAGTAAACAATTCTACTTTCATTGTTTTTGTTTTACCATCTGGGCTTGTGAATGTTTTAGTCACTGTTTCATTCTTACGACCCATATGTCCATAAGCAGCAGTCTCACTATACATTGGTGTTCTTAACTTTAAACGTTGCTCGATAAAGTAAGGACGTAAATCAAAAATGCTTTCTACTAACTTACCTATTTGACCATCGTTCATTTTTACTTTAGCAGTACCGTATGTATTTACGTTGATTGAAGTTGGTTTCGCAACACCAATCGCGTAAGAAACTTGAACCAATACTTCAGAAGCTACACCAGCAGCTACTAAGTTCTTAGCTATATGACGTGTTGCATATGCTGCAGAACGGTCCACCTTACTTGGATCCTTACCAGAGAAAGCACCACCACCGTGCGCACCTTTACCGCCGTAAGTATCTACGATAATTTTACGACCTGTTAAACCAGTGTCACCATGTGGACCACCAATGACAAACTTGCCTGTTGGATTAATATGATAAGTAATATTGTTGTTAAACAACTTAGCGTATTTCTTATATTTTGCTTTTACGCGTGGAATTAAAATTTCAACGATATCTTTTTTAATTTTCGCTAACATCTTTCCTTCTGCATCAAAATCATCATGTTGTGTAGATACAACGATTGCATCGATACGCACTGGTTCGTTTTTGTCGTTGTACTCTAAAGTAACTTGAGATTTTGCATCTGGACGCAAATATTTAATTGCTTTGTTCTCTCTTCTTAATGCAGCTAATTCAATTAAAATTTTGTGCGCTAAGTCCAAAGCCAATGGCATATA
>JAURIP010000129.1 GCA_030832695.1 Sediminibacterium sp.
GAAAATTGAAAAATGCATTTGGTGGTAGAGGAACAAAAGATGAAAATTTAGATAACGCACATGGAATTTGTGTTGATACCAGAACAGGCACCACCACATTAATTGTTACAGACAGAAATAAAAATTGTTTCAAAAGATTTTCATTGGATGGAAAACTAATGGAGATTATTCAATTGCCAGGTGCAGGTGTTTGTAGACCAGTGATCAAGGGTGATTATTTATATGCTGCAGTATTAAGATCCCCTATGTCTGTTGAGAAATCTGGATTTGTTACCATTTTAAACAAAGAAAATAAAGTGGTTTCTAATATTGGTGGTACAGAACCTATTTATGAAAATGGCAAATTAAAAACTATGGCGCAAGCGGATAAAATATTTGCACATCCACACGATGTGTGTGTTGATGATGAAGGAAGTATTTATGTGGCACAATGGGCTTCAGGAAAAGTGTATCCTTATAAATTAACGCGTGTATAATTTTATAAATAATTTGTTGAAATAATTTTGATTTTGAATATGAAAAAATATATCAGTTTTGGAGTGATTGTTGCAGTGGTCATAGGACTTGTTTACGGAATTGTATATATTGCCAATGGCAAAAAGGGAGCGCGCTCAAAAGCAATTTCCTACAACCGAGATATTCGTCCTATTTTATCAGACAAATGTTTTTCATGTCATGGCCCAGATGCAAATAAAGTAAAAGCAGGATTAAGATTGGACCTTCCTTCAAGGGCATTTGCTGAACTTGAAAAAAATAAAGGACATTACGCCATTGTTCCTGGCTTCCCTGAAAAAAGTGATTTGATAACAAGAATAGAATCTAATGATCCGGCAATAATGATGCCGTTACCTGAAAGCCATCTTACAAAATTATCAAAAGAAGAAATTGCATTATTTAAAAGATGGATTCAAGAAGGTGCAAAATATGAAAAGCATTGGGCATTTGTTGCACCAGTAAAAGTAGCATTACCTGAAGTAGATCATACGAAGTGGGTGCGTAATGAAATTGATAATTTCATTTTAGAAAAGATGGAAGCGGAAGGATTTGATCCAAATGAGGAAGCGCCACGTGATGCATTAATAAAAAGAGCTTATTCAGATGTAATTGGTCTTCCTCCTAGTTATGAGGCATTGAATAAATGGAGAAATAATACGGATGAGAATTGGTATGCTAAAATGTTAGATGAATTATTACAAAAACCTGCCTATGGTGAAAAAATGGCTATACAATGGTTGGACTTAGCAAGATATTCTGATTCCTATGGATTTCAGGATGACGAGATTCGTTCTCAATGGCCATGGCGCGATTGGGTCATTAATTCATTTAATAAAAATATGCATTATGATGAATTTATAACCAACCAAATTGCAGGTGATTTATTACCGAATGCAAGCAAGGCAAATATTTTAGCAACTGCCTTCTTTAGAAATCATAAATACACGGAGGAAGGTGGGATTATTGAAGAAGAATATCGTGTATCCTATAATATTGATAAAACCAGAACTTATGGAAAAGCCGTTTTAGGCGTTACCATTGAGTGTGCACAATGTCATGATCACAAGTACGATCCGTTTTCCAATAAAGATTATTATCAATTATATGCTTTCTTTAATGAGAGTAAAGAAAAAGGATTTGAAGGAGATGTAGGGCAATCAACCAAGGCAAAAACTCCAAAATTATATATTAGCAAGGAAGAGCGTAGTAGTTTTTTGAATTTTGTAAACACAGTGGATACGGGTATGATTGAAGTTTCCGTCATGGGTGATTGGAAAGCAGGCGATACGGTAAAACCAAGACCTACTTATATTTTAAGCCGTGGTAGTTATGATGCACCAACAGATATTTTAGTAAGGCCTACCGCATTAGAATCCATCATGCCTTATGATAGTACAAAGTACGGGAGCAATCGTTTGGGTTTGGCCAAGTGGACAAGCAATAAAAAAAATCCACTAACAGCACGTGTGTTTGTGAATTTTATTTGGCAGGATATGTTTGGAAGAGGGCTTGTAAAAACTTCGGGCGATTTTGGTTTACAAGGCGAGTTACCTACGCATCCAGAATTATTAGACTGGTTAGCAGTCGATTTCATGGAGCATAATTGGGATATTAAATATCTAGTTAAAAAAATACTGAGTAGTAATACCTACAAACAATCCAACCTAATAAGTAAAAAGCAGTTGGAACAGGATCCGGAAAATTTAACTTATTCTCGTTCTCCTCGATTAAGATTTAAGGCAGAAATTGTACGTGATTATATTTTAAGCACAAGTGGTTTATTAAATACAACTATTGGTGGACCAAGTGTTAAACCCTACCAACCTAAGGGCGTTTGGGAAAGTTCCACTTCGGGTCGCGGTAGTTTAGCGAGTTACAAGCAGGATCATGGTTCCGATATTTATAGAAGAGGCTTATATACTTTTATTAAGTTGACTGCACCGCCACCAAGCATGATGATATTTGATGCAAGTAATAGGGACCAATGCGAAGCAAAAAGATCAAGTACTAATACACCACTACAAGCATTAACCATGCTTAATGATCCAACCATATTAGAAGCAGCTAGGGTGTTGGGTGAAAATACATCTTTAAGTAAAAAGTCATTGGATGAAAAAATTGATCAGGCATTTGAAACGATTGTAATCAGAAAACCCACGAAATTTGAGCGTGAAAAACTAATTGCTTATTGTCAAAAGCAGGTTGCATTTTTTAATACAAAACCTGCCATTGCAGATGCGGCTTTAAAGGTGGGCGAATTTGAACATCCAAAACAAAAATACAATTCATCAGAAGCAGCTGCTTTAATGAAAACTATTTTAATCATGTATAATTTAGAAGAAACAATAACAAAATCATAAATCATTATGAACGAATTTTTAGAACATGGCTTAAATCAAAATAGGCGTAAATTTTTATCCAAAATGAGTTTGGGTTTGGGCGGATTGGCTTTAGGCTCATTAATGGCGCCTGGATTATTTAATGCTAGCAATGAAGATGAGCTATTTGCGAATGTATTACCCCATTTTGCACCCAAAGCAAAACGAATTATTTATTTGTTTCAAAACGGAGCGCCCTCTCAGCTTGACTTATTTGATTATAAGCCATTACTACAAACAATGCATGGCGAGGAATTGCCGGCAAGTATTAGAAAGGGACAACGCTTAACAGGTATGACTGCTAATCAAGCAAAATTTCCATTAGCAGGAACTAAGTTTAAATTTTCGCAACATGGTAGCAATGGTGCTTGGTTTAGTGAAACCTTACCACACCTTTCTAAAATGGCGGATGATATGTGTATTGTTAAAACAATTTATACCGAAGCTATTAACCACGATCCAGCACTTACTTTTTTTCAAACAGGTTCGCAGGTAGGTAACAGACCAAGTATGGGATCATGGATTAGTTATGGTTTGGGAAGTGAAAATAAAAACTTGCCAGCGTTTTGTGTGTTATTAAGTAAAGGCAAGGGAAATGGCCAAGGCGTATATTCAAAATTATGGAATAACGGATTTTTAGATTCCATACATCAAGGTGTTCAGTTTAGTAGTGGTGAAGAACCCGTTAAATATTTAACCGATCCTGAATTTATCAAACGTGGCGATAAGCGCGAAATTTTAGATGAGATATCAGCGTTAAACCAAGAATCATATAAAGAAATTGGTGACCCAGAAATTGTAACCAAAATTCAGCAATACGAATTATCCTACCGTATGCAAATGGCGGTGCCAGAAATTACTTCGTTGCAAAATGAACCAGAGTCTATTGTAAAAATGTATGGACCTGAATGTTTGGTGCCAGGTACTTATGCAGCAAACTGTTTATTGGCAAGAAAACTTTCAGAGAATGGTGTTCGATTTGTACAATTATATCACCAAGGTTGGGATACCCATGGCAACCTTCCTAAAGAAATTGAAGGACAATGTAAGGATATAGACCAATCATCAGCTGCATTGATTCAGGATTTAAAACAAAGAGGTTTATTAGATGAAACATTAGTTATATGGGGTGGAGAGTTTGGAAGAACCAACTATTGCCAAGGTGCATTAACTAAGGATAATTATGGTCGTGATCATCATCCAAAATGTTTTACTATTTGGATGGCAGGTGGCGGTGTTAAACCTGGCGTGCACGGTGAAACAGACGAATTTGGTTATAATATTAATTCCTTGCCAGTGCATGTTCATGATTTCCATGCAACTATTATGCATTTAATGGGTGTTAAACATGAGGAATTTACCTACAAACATTTGGGAAGAAGATATCGTTTAACTGATGTTTCTGGAAATGTGATCAATGATTTAATTAGTTAGTAATGAATTTGAAAAAATGGACGGGATTTGTAAATAATGCACTTTGGGTACTCAATCCCTTTTTATTGTTAATTGCATTTTTTAGTGAAAAATTAAAATTGGGCATCTATGTGGAATGGTTGGGGAAAATGCACCCCTTGTTTTTACATTTTCCAATTGTACTAGGTATCCTTATAGGCATCTATTATTTAGTTGATAAAAAAGGTAGTGTAGACAATAATAAACTACACCCGGTTTTAGTGGGGAATGCTTTTTTAGCAAGCATCGTTGCCATCTTAGGTATTTTTATATCCAAACAAGGTGGTTATGATGATTCATTAATTTTTGCGCATCAATGGGGTGGCATTACAATAGCAATGATTGGTTGGGGATTGATTTACTTACAGCAATACAATCAACGTTTTAAAAGCAATTATATTTATCGTGTTGAATTTGCAATGGTTTACTTATTAGTGATCATTATTTTCACGCATAAAGGAGCTCAACTTACCCATGGTGCAAGCGTAATTAGTTTTCCGGAAAAGGAAGCTGCAGAAAATACACAAATAATTAAAGTGATTAATGATTCTAATGCAACTTTGTATGCTAGAGCGGTGGCGCCTATATTACTACAAAAGTGTGTGGGCTGCCATGGTGCAAATAAAGTAAAAGGAGAATTATTATTAAATACGCCTGAAAATATTTTGAAAGGCGGTAAGAGTGGAAGTATTCTTACTGCTGACAAGGATAAGGAAGCTATGATGTTTGAAAGAATTCATTTAGATATCACGCACAAAAAACATATGCCGCCAGATGGTAAAGTGCAATTAACTACCGAGGAAGTGGCTATTTTAAGTAGATGGATAAAAGCGGGGGGTGACTTTAAGACAAAAATGAATGAATTAGCCAAAACAGATACTTTGTTTTTATTGGCTAATAAATATA
>JAURIP010000093.1 GCA_030832695.1 Sediminibacterium sp.
CATATTTATGTATTACTTATTTTAGTACTTATATTTACTGTTTTTTCACCCACTGATTTATTCCCTAAATTTTTACAAGCCATTGTTGTAAAATATGCCTTAAAAGCACTTCCTTGTTTTTTGGCTTGGTTGTTTATAAGTTATAACTTACTATTTAATCAATTTGACAATAAGTTATCCCTCCATGAAAAAAATTAATATTTTCAAAAATATCATCTTCGTATTAATGGACACTCTGCTAAATTTGTTAAATTAGAAATTTAGCATTCTTTATTAAGATTGAATTTATTTGGAATATTTAAATAGAATTTTTATATAATTGAGTACTTCTATTAAAATCGTTTTGACCCGTACTTTAGAAAATACGATCCCTTCTCTTGATTGAATAATGATGGGATGAACACGTATATTGGGGGATTTAGAGGCTAAAATTAAGTATTCTAAGTCAAAAAGAAAGGTTGGAATCTGAGTTTTTAAAAATAGGTCTTTCCCGTTTTCATTAAATCCTTTTAAGCCAGATTGCGTGTCTTTCACCTTCAATTGAGGAAAAAAATAAAAATTTATTTTTTTCAGAGACATTGATATTATTTTACGCACCAAAGGTAATTGATAATAATATTGCTTATCTCGCACTCCAATCACAATATCGGCGGCATCTGAATAAAGTATGTGAAACATTTCTACTGCATTAGCTATTAAGTAGGGATAATCAGCGTCTGTATAGATAATATATTTGCCGTTGGTTTGTCTCACGGCATCACGCAGAGCAGCACCCTTTCCCTGGTTTACAGGAGAATCTATATAGGTAAATTGTCCTACTGTCTCTTTTATCAATGCTATATCTTTTACACAAATTCCTGTTCCACTTCCGTCGTTCACTAAATACATATGTATTGTAATTTGAGCTGGAAGCATTTGTTTTAAATGGGCGTATTCGTGCAGCAATGCTTCAGCCCACCCAGTTTTGGGATTATATATAGGGTGGACAATATTTAAATCTGCAGTGGGCATGAATTTTTTTTACAATATTACTATTTTTTATTACTTTAAAATATATATTTACAGAATAAATGCATAAATCTACCTTTTTTTACTAGGATATAAAGTATGAAATTTTTATGACGCCTAAAATTTTATTAAGTTTTGATGTAGAGGAGTTTGATATGCCTTTGGAATATAATTTTAATATTTCTATTGAAACCCAAATGGAAATTGGTAAAAAAGGTTTAGATAATTTAATGCCCATTTTAAATAATGATAATTATACGACCACTTTATTTACTACGGCCAATTTTGCAAATCATTATCCTGATCTTATTAAAACACTATCGGATAAGCATGAAATTGCATCCCATACTTTTTATCATTCTAACTTCACAACAGCGGATTTGCTATCCTCTAGGCTAAGATTATCTGAGATTACTGAAAAGCCCATTACAGGCTTAAGAATGTCTAGGATGCGACTAGTTCCAATGAAGGATATTCAGGAGGCCGGGTACTTATATGATGCCTCCATGAATCCCACCTGGCTTCCTGGCAGGTACAATAATTTTAACAAGCCTCGAACGCTTTACAAAGAGGAAGGAATGATAAGGATTCCAGCGTCGGTGAGTCCAAATTTTAGAATTCCATTGTTTTGGTTAAGTTTTAAAAATTTCCCCTACGCTTTGTATCTAAGATTGGCTTTACAAACCTTAAGAAAGGATGGCTATTTGAGCCTATATTTTCATCCCTGGGAGTTTACGAATATCAACGCCTTTGGTTTGCCAAAATATACCATAAAAGGGTCTGATAATGAGCTACTTGAAAAGTTATACCGTTTACTGAATGACCTAAAAAAGCAGGCTAAATTTTGCACTATGTCTGATTTCCTAGAAATTACTACCATCGAATAAACCTACGGCCCTATTTTTTGTCAAAATTACAAATTAACAAAAATGGGGACTCATTTACTTCAGATATTTTTTGCAATACTTTTTATCACTACACTTTATTTTAGCCGTAAGAGTAGTAAATGCTAATAGGTTCAAACCTATTTATGATAACTCAGACATTTAAATAATTTCATTAGGCTTTATGCGTCTCTACTATGACCATTTCGTCCTATTATCTTAGGCTTCCCCATCCTGTATAAGATGTTTATCAATTTATAATTACTACCTTTATTTGGTATTTATTTTGTATCATTTAAAACAATTAGAATGGTTTTAGGGTTGCTGCTTGTTTTTTTTATTGGTTATTTAGCGATTACTTTCGAAGGCGTTTTAAAAATAAATAAATCGGCCATTGCACTAGTTACGGCTGTTCTGTGTTGGATTTTAATCATTTATGACACCCCTGAAAAAAATATTGTTTTAGAAGCATTGTCGCATCATTTAAGTGAAATTAGTGAGATACTATTTTTTCTTTTAGGGGCAATGACTATTGTGGAATTAATTGATGCGCACGATGGATTTCAAAATATTGTAGACAGGATAAAAACAACACATAAAGGCAAATTGATCTGGCTAATAGGTTTAATCACCTTCTTTTTATCTGCTGTTTTGGATAATTTGACCACCACCATTGTTATGGCTTCTATTTTAAATAAATTAGTAGCAGATAAAAAAACAAAATGGCGGTTATTGGGCTTAGTGGTCATATCGGCTAATGCAGGTGGTGCATTTAGTCCCATTGGGGATGTAACAACAACCATGTTGTGGATTGGGGGACAAGTCACTGCCTTGAACATAATAAAACAAAGTTTTTTTGCAAGTTTTATTTGCATGGCGTTACCCGCTATTATTATTAATTACACCATCAAAGGACGAATCATTTTTAAAAATGAAGCAGCCCCTAGTTTGAATTTTACGACAAATGCTAAGGAGCGAAATTTCATATTTGTAGCTGGGATTGTATGTTTATTATTTGTACCTGTTTTTAAAACAATAACGCATTTGCCACCCTATATGGGCATGCTTTTTTGCTTAGGAGTTATGTGGGTAATCACGGAGGTTATTCATAATAAAAAACACGAATCAGAAAAGGGGCTACTTTCCGTGAACCATGCATTACGAAAAATTGATACACCTAGTATTTTATTTTTCTTTGGGATTTTAATGAGTGTGAGTTCATTACAATATGTAGGTGTTTTGTCAAAGATGGCGCAGTATTTAAATGATGTAATGGGTAGTATAAATGGTGTAGCGATTAGTATTGGTATGCTGTCTGCTGTTTTTGATAATGTGCCATTAGTTGCTGCTTTACAAAATATGTATAGCCTTCAAACTTATCCTACGGATCATTATTTTTGGGAATTAATTGCTTATACTGCTGGAACAGGGGGCTCTATTTTAATCATTGGATCTGCGGCAGGGGTTGCCGTTATGGGTATGGAAAAAATTGATTTTTTCTGGTATCTTAAAAATATAAGCTGGATTGCATTCATTGGATTTTTAACTGGCGCTGCAGTGTTTATCTTACAAAATCGCTTTCTATAAATCAGGAATGAACTAAATGTCCTATTTCAATTTCGGGAGATTCCTCCCAAAGCATCATTGCATTAATAAACTTTAATTTAGTGTAACTTGATAAATCACTAATTGTGATATCTTTTTCAATAATTTTATTTTGGTCAATGAGCCTAGCGCGATGCGTGCCTAAGAGTAGGGGATATAAAGGTGTGTGCCATTCACTTCCATTAAAAAAAACTAAATTAGCGTAATTGCCGTCCTTAATCATATTGTTTTGTAGAATAATCATTTCATCTGTTCCTGCATTTTTCAATGCTTCATTCAGCCAGTTGCGATTGGTGTATTTATACTGATATTCTTCGAGCGCTGCTTGATGAATGGAGACAGTTTGAATTGTTTTTTTATGATAAACTGCTTTTTCAATATGGTATGCTCCCTCTAAATTATATAAGCACTTTATTTTATATACGATATCTTTTTCAGAATCATGTACCAGCTGTATTTTATCAAGTTGGATGTACGTTTTTCCTCCCAATGCGCTAACCGTTCGATTGATGCGAGCTTGATGGTAGGATACATTTTCAAGTACCCCGTTTACATATCGTATGGTTTCAAAAAAGGGGTACATATACTTTGTCTATCATTTCTTGGTATTCATTAAGGGCATCACTATTACAGGTAATACCACCACCACTGCGATAATAACCATCATTTTGTAAATAGCGGATTAAAACAGTGCTGTCTAAATTTTTTCCGTCATAATAACCGGCAATACCTGTGTAATAGCCTCTGTCTTCATTTTCGGCAGCAGCAATGATGTTGACCGTTTTTTGTTTGGGCGCACCGGAGATGGACCCTGCTGGTAACAAATCAAAAAGAGTATCTCCTATATTTTCATTGTAATTAACGGCTAATTCGCCCATGATTTCAGAACTTACTTGACCTAGGTTGCCCTCTTGTGTCACTATCTCCTCATAATACCTGTATTTGGTAACTTTTACATTTTTTGATACCCTACTTAAATCATTTCTTATCAGGTCCACCATGGTGGCATGTTCTGAAATTTCTTTTTGATTTTGTAGGAGTATATTTTTCGCATCGGGGATGCTTGCATTAATGGTTCCCTTCATCGGATAGGAGTATATCTTGCCGTCTTTTATTTTTACAAAAGTTTCTGGCGAAAAACATACAAATTCATCTTTTAAATAGCAAGTGTATTTTGCATTTGCACCATTAAAAATTTCTCCAATCGTATAATTTGAATTAATTCTAGTCTTGGCAGTTAGGTTGATTAAAAAGCTATTGCCTATTTCAATTTCTTTTTTTATATGATCAAACTTACTTTTATATGCTTCAAATGAAATAGGTGTTTTGTTAAATTCAAAAGTGGATTTATGACTACTTACTTTGTCTGTGTTCGTATTTTCTTGATTCGTTACTCCATCAAAGTTAAATTGGAAAACATTTTCTGTGTCGGCCCATTTCCAACACATTGGTTTCTTTAATTCAAAATCAAGTAAAAAAACAAATGGCATATGTTCTTTCCCCCATTGATTCATTACTGATTTGATATCGCTCACTTTATTGAAAATTATTTTTTCAAAGATATGTTTATTGTCTTTTTTTAATTATATTTATATCCTAAAATAATAACTATGGGATTTGCTATTAATAAAAAAATTGCAGCAAAAAATTCCACCAATACAACAAAGGCGTCGGTACAAGGTGGAAGTTCAAAATTTATCGCTAAAGCCAATACAAAATCAACTGGGGCGGCTAAAAAACCAATTAAAACTGGCGGTTCTAGAGGAAGTTGATCTATGACGGACCTCCCTTTATCGGAGGCAACAAATTGATAATCAATGCTTTGTAATTAATATTGCAAGGCATTTTATTTTAAAGTCGACGCTTATCATTTTTGGCGGGTCTACTTTTAAAAAGTACTTATATTTATTTACAAATACACGATACATGAAAGCAATTCTTCTACACATTTTCTTATTGATGGGTTTAGTCGCATCTGCGCAATTGAAACCAAGTTCTGCGGCAGATCGCCTAAAGAGTAACGAACAAAAGTCACTTCTTTTGGCTAATTCTACAGTGAATAATACGTCTTTTCAAAATATTGGCCCTTCGGTAATGAGTGGTCGTGTTGTTGATATTGATGTAAATCCGAGTGATCCTACGGAATTTTATGTTGCCTATGCCTCCGGTGGTGTATGGCATACCATCAATAATGGACAAAGTTTTAAACCCATTTTTGATTCAACTGCAACTTTGAATATTGGTGATATTGCAGTGAACTGGAATAATAGAATCATTTGGGTAGGAACAGGTGAAGCGAATAGTAGTCGTTCTTCCTACGCTGGTATTGGCGTTTACAAATCTGACAATAATGGTAAAACCTGGGATTATTTGGGGTTACCTGAATCACATCATATTGGTAAGGTACAATTATCTCCAACCGATCCAAATGTTGCATGGGTAGCGGCTTTAGGACATTTGTATTCTGAAAACAAGGAAAGAGGTATTTATAAAACGGCGGATGGTGGTAAAACATGGAAACAAACTTTATACATTGATGCGAATACAAGCGGCATTGATATAGATGTTGATCCTAAAAATTCCAATAATTTATATGCAGCCATGTGGTATAAAACACGTTCTGCTTCCAACTTTGTAGAGGCGGGAAAAACAAGTGGTATTTATAAAAGTACCAATGGTGGTGATAGTTGGACTTTAGCTTCAACAGCTGCTTCAGGTTTTCCTACTGGCGAAGGTGTCGGTAGAATTGGTATTGCAGTTTATCCTGAAAATCCATCTATTGTTTATGCGATTGTTGACAATAACGCCCAGCAATCTGATACAACAATAAAAAGATATAGTGATACCACTCGATATGCATTGCGTGATTTTAAAGATTTAACGGTTGATCAATTTTTAGCTTTGGATGATCGTAAGTTTACCACTTTTATTCGCTCACCTCGTAATGGCTTGCCAATGAAATACACGGTAGCGGGCATCAAGGAAGA
>JAURIP010000287.1 GCA_030832695.1 Sediminibacterium sp.
CATCGCTAGTCTGAATGAATACTTGCTTGATCCTATTGAATCTGTTCTGGCTCCCTGCAGTGATGGTTCATTAGCAATCGAAGTGAAATCACCGCTCGATCTTGAGCAGGAAATTTCCCTGCCGCGTGGAAATATATTTCATCGGGACTTGGATTTTCCTTTCCTTGATGGGGATACTGAAAGTAGCAGTCACCAAATTTGGGGAGCAGAAACGGATGAACCGCATATTTATCTTGCAGGTGCAGGTGCGCGTCGCGGCGGCGGGGTTAGCGGCATCGCCGGTCATAATGCGGCGATGGCTTTACTTTCTAAGGACGTAAAATAGGTTTTTATTTTATACCTATCAGTGCCTTAGGGTTGTTAAACCAGACTATCCTATAATCAATGAATTCCACCGCCTATCTAATATAGTATAAAAAAATTGTATCGAAATACCTATTTTTACAGCACTAAAAAAATAATTTATGAAAAAATTTTTGTTGTCAATTGCGTTATTTGTTGCAGCTATTTTTACAGTTAATGCACAAACTGCAGATGAGGTTATTGCAAAGTATATTACTGAAATTGGAGGCGCAGATAAGTGGTCTAAAGTACAATCTATAAAAATTGAAGGGCAAATTGAAGTGCAAGGAATTCAAATTCCTTTTACAATGCAAGGTCTTCAAATGAAAGGCATGAGAGTAGATGCTGAATTTCAAGGAAATAAAATTATTGATATAACAACACCAACTAAAGGATGGGCACAAAATCCATTGTCAGGTAAAGCAACACTAGGTCCTATTTCAGAAGATGAGTTAAAACAAAAATTAGATGATTTAGATATTCAAGATCCTTTTGTTGATTATAAAGCCAAAGGTTCTGTGATTGAATCTTTAGGCAAAGATGAAGAAGATGGTAATGAGTATTTTAAAATTAAGTTGACTACTAAAAATGGTAATGAAAAAACATACTTTTTCGATACCAAAACAAACTTGATTTATAAAGTAGAGTCCATAGTGAAACAACAAGGTCAGGAAATGAAGTCTGAACAAAAGTTATTAGACTATCAAACAATTGAATACGGAATTAAAATGCCTTTCAAACAAGATCAAGGGCAAATGATGATGGTGACTAAAAAAATTACTATCAACCCAAGCATTGACGCTACTATTTTCAACGGAAACTAATTTTCTACCATAAAAAAACTACTATTTTTCGCAAATCAAGCTGCGTAAATAGTAGTTTTTTATTTCAACTATTTTTATGCAATTAAAAAGTAAATTAACAGGATTGTTTTTGCTACTCGTATTTATTACGAATGCACAAAACACAATTAACTCTTCTTATTTCCAAGTAATGGGTGCTAGGCCATTAGGTCCATCTACCATGAGTGGAAGAATAACATCCATCGATGGAATAAGCGCTAACGGGCAGCTTAATTTATTTGTAGGTACTGCTGGTGGCGGTATTTGGAAAAGCCAAAATGGCGGCTTATCATTCATTTCAATTTTTGACAAATATTGTCAATCCATTGGCGCCCTTGCGATTGAACCAGGTAATGCTAAAGTTATATATGCAGGTGCTGGTGAAAGCAATACAAGAAATTCAGTTTCTTATGGAGACGGGATGTATAAAACAACAGACGGTGGAAACAATTGGCAAAAAATCGGATTGGATAGCACAGAAAGAATTAGTAAAATTATAATTGATCCAACAGATAAAAAAACCGTGTATGTATCTGCCCCAGGCCCACTTTGGAATTCATCTACACACAGAGGATTATACAAAACAATGGATGGTGGAAAAACCTGGAATAAAATTTTATATGTAAATGATGAAACAGGTTGTGCAGATATTGCAATGCATCCAACCAAGCCAGGAACACTATTTGCTTCCATGTGGCAGTTCAGAAGAAAGGCCTATGCTTTTAGTTCTGGCGGTCCAGGAAGTGGATTACATAAATCAACAGATGGTGGAAAAACTTGGAATAAAATTACCAACGGATTGCCGGAAGGTGATTTAGGTAGAATTGTTATCACGATTAATCCTTCTAAACCTTCAGAAGTACTTGCGATTGTTGAAGCAAAAGTTCCTGGTTTATATATTTCTGAGGATGAAGGAGCCACTTGGAAAAAATTAGCATCCACAGAAAATTTAACAGCACGTCCTTTTTATTTTAGCACATTAGTATACGATCCTAAAGATCCGAAAAGAGTTTACCGCCCTGCATTTGATTTTCAATATTCAAGTGATGGTGGATATTCTTGGAACAATACAGTGATTGGTGGTGTAGAGCCTCATGCTGATATGCATGCATTATGGATTAATCCAAGTAATCCAGATATGATGTTTGTAGGTACAGATGGTGGTATTTATATGAGCACCAATAAAGGAACTGCTTGGCAATTTATAAATAGCCTTCCTGTTGGTCAATTTTACCATGTATCTACAGATAACCAAACACCCTATCATGTATACGGTGGTTTGCAAGATAATAATAGTTGGATGGCGCCAAGTTCAGCACCAGGTGGCGTAACGGCAGTTGACTGGAGATGGATCAACGGAGGAGATGGATTTTGGGTGCAACCAAGTTTATTAAATTCAAAAATTATTTTTTCTGAATCACAAGGAGGAGAAATTACAAAAGTGGATTTGTCAACTGGGCTTTCCTATGGTGTTCGTCCTAAAAAATTAGAAGGGGACGAGGAACATCGTTGGAATTGGAACACGCCAATCGTAGTAGGCACATCCGTTAAAAAAAATGCAGTAGGAAAGCCAGTGTATAATTTATATACAGCTGCGCAATATGTTTTCAAATCAAATGATGATGGAAAAAACTGGCAAAGAATATCTCCA
>JAURIP010000128.1 GCA_030832695.1 Sediminibacterium sp.
TCCTCCCCACAATTTTGCTTCATTTGGCGAAGCGGTTGTTGTTGTTGACATGTTCAATTTCTATTTCAGTGCAAAAATATTGGCTATCAAGGATATTCGTATCAAAAATGCCGTTTTTTTTATAATTCTATTTCACAAAACCAAGGGTTACCCCACCCAATTCAGGAACACAAAAAGGTAAATCCAAAGGATGTCAACAAAATGCCAATAATTCGCTACCAATTCCACTGATAACACCTGATTGGTACTTGATTTTGCAGCCATCGCTTTTAATGAGATCACTGCTATGGCAATCACGCCGCCCACTAAGTGCAGTAGGTGCAAACCGGCAATCACCAACAAAAAGGACCCTGCTGAGTTACTACGCGCACCGGTTAAAGCTACATTGTTCAATTCCAAAGCCTGAAAGCCGCGTAATTGCAAAATGATGAAGGTGATGCCTAAGATAGCCGTTACTGATAAAAAGCCACGGTATTGGGCCATTTCTCCCGCCTTCACTTTTTTCACTGCCATTTGAATGGTAAAGCTACTTACTAATATCACCAAGGTTGAAAACCAGAATAAATTAGGAAGATCAAACTCCAACCAATTCGCTTGGCTTTTTTTTACGATATACGCACTGGTTAAACCAGCGAACATCATCACAATACTTCCAAAACCCACCCATAACAACATTTTGTAGGGATGTATTTTAGTATTTGATTCAATTTGTGTTGTTGCCATAATTATAAGTTTTATAATTTATCTGCTAATAATGCAAGGTATACAATAGGTAAATAAATATAGCTGCTAAACATTACCCGGCGTGCGGCAGGTACACCCATGTTTTGGTATAATCGAACACACTGCACCACCATAAAAATATTAGCCACTAATAAAATTAACATACTTATCTGTCCAGTTAAGCCTAAATAATAAGGTAAAAATCCAAAAGGGATCATGAGTACTGCATACATGATCGATTGTAAAGCAGTAAATTTTGTAGGGCCTTTATCCGCAGGTAATAATTTAAAACCCACTCTGGAATAATCTGCATGAGACACCCAAGCAATCGCCCAAAAATGAGGGAACTGCCATAAAAATTGAATTAAAAATAAAACCCAACCTGCATAGGCAAAATCATCATTGCCTGCGACCCATCCAATCAAACATGGAAGTGCTCCAGGAAATGCGCCTACTAAAACAGCAATCGAATTTATTTTTTTCAAGGGTGTATAAATAAACGCGTATAAAAACAAACTAAAGGCAGATAATAAAGCGGATGAAACATTAAAGAATTGCCACATAATCGCCACCCCAAGTATGCCCGTGATAGCTGCAAAAGTATATGCTGTTGCCTGTGACATACGCCCCGATGCCACAGGACGTGATGCAGTTCGTTTCATTTGCGCATCCGTATCTTTCTCCACTGCTTGATTGATGGCATTGGCACTCCCTGTAATACATAAACCCGCAAAGGTTAATAGTAAAATCATGGACCAATCATACGCTTTCACCGTTGGTGCCAGCATATAACAAATAACGCAAGTGAACACCACCGTAAAACTTAAGGTGAACTTCATCAACTGTGCGTAATCTTTAAGCGTTTGTTTCAATTAGAAATGTTTTTCAAAACCATGATGCAACAAAATATAATCCCAAATACAAGTAACCCAAATTACAATGCCCTGAAATCAGGGCATTGTAATAACTGAATATTTTAATTAGTGTGTGCCAGATTCATCTTCACCCACTGGTGTTGTTTGAGGAATAAAATCATGTCCATCCTTACCATAATCATAAGGCCAACGATGCACTTCAGGAATTTCACCAGGCCAGTTACCATGACCAGGATTAATGGGTGTCGTCCACTCTAATGTATTTGACTCCCAAGGATTTAAAACAGTCACTTTGCGACCTTTGAATATAGAGTAGAAGAAATTAATCAAAAATAAAATTTGCGTTGCAAAAACAATCATCGCTACCGTACTAATGAAACGGTTTAATTCAGCGAATTGTTTAAAGCTTTCCCAAATGCTAAAATCAAAATAACGACGTGGCATACCTGCTAAACCTTGGTAATGCATTGGCCAGAAAATCATATATGCCCCAGCGATGGTGATCCAAAAGTGAATGTATCCTAATGAATTATTTAAATAGCGGCCATACATTTTAGGGAACCAGTGGTATACACCAGCAAACATGCCAAACATACTTGCCACACCCATTACAATATGGAAATGCGCCACTACAAAATAACTATCGTGTAAATAAATATCTAAAGCAGCGTTACCCAACCAAATACCAGTTAAACCACCAGAGATAAATAAGCTCACAAAACCAATGGCAAATAACATGCCAGGTGTGAAACGAATATTACCTCTCCATAAAGTAGTTAACCAATTAAATACTTTAATAGCAGATGGTACCGCAATTAATAAAGTTAATAATACAAACACCGATCCTAACAATGGATTTAATCCTGTTACGAACATATGGTGCGCCCAAACCAAGAAGGCCAATATTGCAATAGCAAATAAAGAACCTAACATCGCCATGTAACCAAAGATAGGTTTACGTGAATTCACGGACATGATTTCAGACACCATACCCATTGCTGGTAATAAGATAATGTAAACCTCAGGGTGACCTAAGAACCAGAATAAGTGTTGGAATAAAATTGCAGATCCACCTTCGTTAGATAATGCTCCAACGCCATTTACATAAATATCAGATAAGTAGAAACTAGTACCAAAGTTTCTGTCAAAAATTAATAAGATCAAACCAGACAATAATACAGGGAATGATAATACCCCTAATACTGCGGTGAAAAACAACGCCCAGATCGATAAAGGCAAACGCGTCATGCTCATTCCCTTGGTACGCATGTTTAAAATAGTAGTGATATAATTTAAACCGCCTAGTAAAGAAGAAACAACGAATAAAGCCATCGCGATAATCCATAAGTCCATACCCGTTTTAGAACCAGGTGAAGCGTCGTGTAAAGCAGATAATGGAGGATACGCTGTCCAACCACCACTAAATGGTCCTGTTTCAACAAACATAGATGACAACATAACAATGCTCGCTATAAAAAAGAACCAATAAGATAACATATTTAAAAAAGGCGATGCCATATCACGCGCACCCACCTGTAATGGAATTAAGAAGTTAGCAAAAGTACCACTCAAGCCAGCAGTTAATACAAAGAATACTAATACCGTACCGTGTGTAGTTACTAAAGCGTAATAAGCTTCAGGTGTAATTTGACCGCCTTTTGCCCATTTACCTAAGATAGATTCTAGCCAAGGAAAACTAGCATCAGGGTAACCTAACTGCAAACGGAAAAGTACACTCATCAAACCACCTAGTACCGCCCATACCATACCCGTGATCAAGAATTGCTTCGCGATCATTTTATGGTCTTGACTAAATACATATTTAGTTAAGAATGTATCATGGTGTTCGTGATGACCGTGATCATCATGTCCGTGACCCTCATGATTATGTAATGCTGCTTCGTGACTCATACCTTTTATTTAAATAATTTTAATCTATATATTTTTAATCCGAAAGTGATTATTGCTAATTTTAATTAAAGCAACGACTACTTTATTTTATTACATTTTTACCACTGCCATTTTTGCTGTAGTATCCGCTACTACTGGAACTGCAGTTGGATCTTTCTCAGGGAATGCTGTAAAATATTGTGGCTTTTGTTTCGCCATCCACATATCGTATTCCTCCTGATCCACTACTTGAATAATTCCTTTCATAGAGTAGTGACCGTTTCCACAAATTTGATCACAACTAATTTCATATTGAAAATTAGGATTGTCTGTTTTTTCTTGCATTTCCTTAGTTGTATATATCGGTGTAAACCACATGGTTGTAGGAATACCAGGAACAGCATCCATCTTTAAACGAAAATGACTTAACCCAACATCATGAATAACATCTCTTGATCCTAGGATTAATTTAACAGGGGTTCCTTTAACTATATACATTGTTTGCTCTGTTAAAATATCGTCTTGTGCATATTTGTCATCCCAAACAATACCTACAGAGTTGGTCGCAGGGTCAATATTTTTGTAATATTTTTTCCCAAAAATAGCGTCCTTCCCAGCGTAACGGAAAATCCAACCAAATTGTTTTCCTGTAACCTCTACAACCATAGCATTTTTAGGAGGTTCCCCTGTAAAGAAAAACCAGTTACGCAAACCAAACACCACTAATACAGTTAATGCAATCGCAGGTATCGCAGTCCAGATTAATTCTAATTTAGTACTATGTGCGAAAAAGAAAACTTTGCGATTGGTATCTTCTTGGTATTTATATGCAAACCAAAATAATAAAAATTGGGTGATCACAAACACAATGCCCGTAATAATTAAAGTAACAAAAAGCATCTCATCTACTTTCTCACCTTGAATACTAGCAGCCCCTTGTGCCATCTGGGTTTTACCATAATAAAATTCGTTACAAACATAAATGCCAATAAAGCCCAATATCAAAAAAGCAACCATCAAAAATCCGTTGATTTTGTTGTTTTGTTTACGGCTCGCTTCCTCCCCTTTTAAGATGGATACATACTCACTTGCTTTGGCAATTTGAAAAATTACCACATAGATGAAAACGATAATTGCTACAGATAAATATAAAGTCATAGTTGTATTAATATTTTCTTAATAGATAATTTGTTAAACTTGGTGAAGGATACTTTCCTTTAAAAATGGATGGTACTTTGGAATCAACGGCTTGCTTGCCAATGAACGCGCTACCATCAAAATCATTACCCCTACAAAAAAGGCGAGTATACCAAAATCTAACCAGCCTAAACTCACATGCTCCTTCATTAAGCTACCCATCACCATTTGGTAAAAATCAATCCAGTGACCAAATAATATAAGTACCGCCATGAAAGCAACTAATGTAAAGTTTCTTTTCGCAGAGCGTTTCATTAATATTAATAAAGGACAAAGGAAATTGATAAATAAGTTTAAGAAAAAGATAGGCTTGTAAGCACCTTGCACTCTATTTTTAAAATAGATCGTTTCCTCAGGGATATTCGCATACCAAATAAGCATGTATTGTGAAAACCACAAATAAGTCCAGAAGATAGAAAATGCAAACATGAATTTACCTACGTCATGTAAATGCTCACTGGTAGATAATTCCATGTACCCTTTGTTTTTCATGTAGATTAACCAAAGGGCAATCAAGGCCATACCTGCCACAAATGAACTTGCAAAAGTATACCAGCTATACATCGTTGAATACCAATGTGCGTCAA
>JAURIP010000086.1 GCA_030832695.1 Sediminibacterium sp.
ATAATTCGCCCTTACCCTCAATCCAAAGTTTCACGGAATCAGTGGTAATTGATTTTGGACGCTCTAATGGGAAACCTAATGCTCTGTCCCAAGTTAAGCTTGCTAATACACCTAATGCCCTACTTACTGCAAACAATACGGTGTAAAAATCATATTCAACAATACCATAATGAACTAATAAGGCACCGCTATGTGCATCTACATTGGGCCAAGGATTTTTCACCTTTCCTAATGATTCTAAAATTGGTGGCACCGTTTCATAAATTTTCCAAACGGTATTCACTAATTTATCATCTGGTAAATGTTTTTTACCAAATGCCATTTGTGCGGTAAAACGAGGATCTGTTTTTCTTAACACTGCATGACCATATCCAGGTACTACTTTTCCTGCAGCTAAAGTTTGTTGCACGTATGTTGAAATTTGATCTGTGGTTGGTTCATCGGTACCGATGCTTTCTTGCATTTCAAAAATCCATTTAACAACTTCTTGATTTGCTAATCCATGTAAAGGACCCGCTAATCCGTTCATTCCAGCTGCATAACTTAAATAAGGATCACTTAATGCAGAACCTACTAAGTGTGTGGTATGTGCTGAAACGTTTCCACCTTCATGATCCGCATGAATGGTCATGTACAAACGCATTAATTCTTTTGTGGTCTCATCTTCAAAACCCATCATGTATGCTAAGTTACCAGCCCAATCTAATAATCCATTAGGGTGAATATGTTCGTTGTTCTTATATTTTCTTCTGTAGATATATGCCGCTACTCTTGGTAAACGCGCAATTAAATCCATGGAATCATCATAAGTATACTGCCAATAATCTTTTTTGTTAATGCCCTTTGCATATGCCTGTGAAAATTTACTTTCAGTTTGTAACGCCATAACACCTGCCACAAACATCGTCATTGGATGTGTTGACAATGGCAAAGCATCAATTACATCAAACACATGCGTAGGCACATGACTACGACGTTGCCAATTGCTAGTGATTTCCTTAACATCAATTTCATTTGGAATTTCACCAATCATCATTAAATAAAATAACCCTTCTGGTAAAGGCTCATCTCCTTTGGGTGCTTTTGGTAATTTTGCTTGTAATTCAGGAATTGAAAACCCCCTGAAACGTATTCCTTCCTGCGCATCTAACAAACTAGTTTCAGTAACTAAACCAGTCATACCACGCATACCTTGGTAAACCTGTGCTAAAGTTATTTCGCCGATTTTTTTATCGCCGTGTTGTTTTAATAATTCTTTGATTTCTATGCCTGCAGCAGTTGCCTTTTTCTCAAACCTGTCTTTAATGTCTTCCATATACCAAATATTATAATTGTACCTTTTAAATTTGGACACAAAGTTAACTAAAAAACCGGCTTATTTTGGTGCTTTTTTGTACAAATAATAGACCACCCAAATAAATAGCATATTGGGTATCCAAGCGGCTAACATGGGAGGCAAATTCCCCTTGGTAGAAAATATAGTTGAGAAACGATCAGTTATAATGAATAAGGCTGCTATAGTGAAGCCCATGGCCAAATGCGAGCCACTACCACCCCTAATTTTACGCCCTGCAATAATGGCCCCAATTAATGTAAGTAACAATACCGTAACAGGCGTTGCATCGCGACGATACCTTTCAATTTTTAATTCGTTCAACCCTTCAGAGCCTCGCATCTCCTCTAACTTAATTTGTTGGATAAGTTGTGGCGTGGTTAGTTTGTCCTTAGTGTATCTGTCTTTTTCCAAATCAACAGGTTTAAATGCAAGCTTTTTATGCATACTCTGCGTGTAAGTCAAAGCTTCCCTATTATCAAAAACTTTGCGTTCAATCACTTCATACAAAAGCCAATCTTTGGTAGCGGTATCGTACAGAATCATTTCTGCTCTAATATTAGAAATAACTTTTCCGTTTTTTACCTGGTAGGAGAAATAATTACTTCCTCTATTGGTTGCAGTATCATACCCATAAATACCTGCATAGGTTAATGAGTCAATTTTAAAATATATATCTGATGAACTTTGTAGCAATGCATTATAACTAGAACGTGCATCAATATAAGTAGCTTCAAATCCGCCCCTAATTTTTTCAGCTTTGGGAATAATCCATTGATTGGATACCCATAAAAATAAACCCAACAAAGCGCCGCCCAAAACATAAGGTCTCAACCAACGATTATAAGAAACACCACTTGCAATAATGGCCACAATTTCAGTTTGTCCTGCCATTTTTGAAGTAAAAAAAATAACAGCGATAAATACAAACAACGGAAATAATAAAGCAATGATATGTGGAATGAAGCCATAGTAATAATGCGTAATGACTTCACCTGCTGATAATCCAGATTTTACAAAGTCATCTGTTTTTTCACTTGCATCAATCACCACGGCAATCACTGCAAATAAAAATATGGCGAAGAAAAAAACCGCCAAAAACTTTTTCAATATGTACCAATCTAATTTTTTCAATTAATTTTTGGTTATAAGCGTTGACTAATTTGTGCTACCATATTCTTTTTCCAACTGGAATAATCTCCTAATTGAATTTGCTTTCGGGCCTCTCCTACTAACCAAAGATAAAAAGATAGATTTTGAATACTTGCCAATTGCAAACCTAATATTTCATCTGCCATAAATAAATGTCTGCAGTAGGCCTTGGTATAATATTGACTCATTTCATTGGGAAGTCCTGGATCCAATGGTGAAAAATCCTTAGCCCATTTCAGATTCTTAATATTAATTACCCCCTGTGATGTGAAAATCATTCCATTACGACCATTGCGTGTTGGCATAACGCAATCAAACATATCCACTCCCAAATCAATGGCTTCTAATATATTCCAAGGTGTTCCCACCCCCATTAAATACCTTGGTTTTTGTACTGGTAAATTTTCACAACACAATGCTGTAAAATCATACAATTGTTGTTCCGGCTCACCCACACTTAATCCACCGATGGCATTACCTACTGCATTTTTTGAACTGATATATTCGCAGGATGCTTTTCTTAAATCTTCATAAATTCCTCCTTGCACAATGGGAAATAAATTTTGCGTATAGCCATATTTGTCAGGCGTGTTATCAAACTGATGCACACATTTATCCAACCAAACATGCGTTAAATCCATGCTCTTTTTAACATAATCATATTCACTTGGGAATGGCGGGCATTCATCAAAGGCCATAATAATATCTCCCCCAATAGTCCTTTGTATATCCATCACTTTTTCGGGGCTAAACAAATGTTTGCTGCCATCAATATGTGATTGAAATATAACACCCTCCGGCTTAATTTTACGATTGTTCGCTAAAGAGAAAACTTGATACCCACCGCTATCGGTTAAAATTGGTCGATCCCAACCCATAAACTGATGTAATCCACCAGCAGCTTCAAGTACCTCCAACCCCGGACGTAGGTATAAATGATAAGTATTTCCAAGTATGATTTGGGCATTAATATCCTTTTTCAGTTGCTGTTGTGTCACTGCTTTAACGGAACCAATAGTCCCCACTGGCATAAATATGGGGGTTTCAATGACCCCATGATCAGTGGTAATTTTACCTGCCCTAGCTGAGCCTGTTTTACTTTGGGTTTGTAATTCAAATGTTAATGCCGCCAGTGAGCAAAGGTAAGGTCAAAAAGGATGTTTTCCACATTCAATATTCAAGTGTATTAGCTGTGCCGGCATGCTTTACTTTTGTAACATGCTAACTAACCAATTACTATCTAATATATTGATAGGCGCTTTTGTATTTATTATAGCCACTCAGTTATTTTATTATTTGTTTTTTTTCATCAGACTCGCTTTTTATAAGAAAAAAACGAAGCAAGTAAATGTGGAGCATCCTATTTCTGTAGTCATATGCGCGCGTGACGAAGCCCATAATTTAGCGAACAATTTGCCAGGGGTATTGGTGCAACAATATAGCACAACACATGAGGTCGTTTTAGTAAATGATAATTCTGAAGATGAAACAAAATATTTAATTGAGGAATTTAAAAAATCATTTAAAAATTTAAACCCCGTTTTGCTTTCTCAGGAAGCAAAAATGATTAATGGGAAAAAATTTCCTTTGTCCATTGGCATTAAATCTGCAAAAAATGAAACCTTATTATTAACAGATGCGGATTGTGTTCCTGCGAGTGAACATTGGATGCAATTAATGCAGGATGGATATGATGATGATATTGAGATTGTTTTAGGGTATGGCGCTTACAGAAAAAAACCAGGCATTTTAAATAAGTTAATTCGCTTTGAAACATTTCAAACGGCATTACAATATTTTTCCTATGCCCTTGCTGGCCTGCCTTATATGGGTGTAGGACGTAACTTATCTTATAAGAAAGAAGTGTTTTTACGTAACAAAGGCTTTTCCTCTATTAATCAAATGCCGAGCGGTGATGATGATTTATTCATCAATCAGGTAGCTAATAAAAACAATACCGCAATTGTCATTGATCATGATGCACATACCATCAGCGAACCCAAAACAACTTTCCAGGATTGGATGAATCAAAAGTATCGTCATTATACGACCAGCAAGTATTATAAAAAATCACATGCAGCCCTACTTGGCTTATTTGCATTTAGCCAATTTTTAGTGTACCCCATTTTTATTGCAGCATTAATACTTACACAACAATATATCATTTTAATTAGCTTATGGGCACTTCGCTTAATTGTACAAGGAAGTATTTTAAGAGGTACCATGAAAAAATTAAATGAGCTTGACCTTTGGCCTTGGTTTATTTTATTTGATTTTTGGTCCATGTTCTATTATTTATTTACCTTGCCTAGCGTATGGAAAGCCCCACAGAAAAATTGGAACTAATTACCAAATACTTTGCTGACTTCACACCGCATCAACTGCAACAGTTTGCGACATTGGAAGAAGCCTACAAGGACTGGAATGCAAAAATCAATGTTGTTTCCCGTAAAGATATTGACCAACTTTATTTACACCATGTATTACATAGCCTTTCCATTGCAGCGATTGCGGAATGGGAAAAAGGAACGCAGGTGATTGATATTGGATGTGGCGGTGGATTTCCATGTGTACCCTTAGCCATCTTTTTTCCTGATGTACAGTTTTTAGCAGTGGACAGTATTGCAAAAAAATTAAAAGTAGTGGACGCCGTATGCGAGATGGCAGGCATAAAAAATATTACAACGAAGCATACCAGAGCAGAGGAAATTAAAAATAAAAAGTTTGATTACGCCATCAGTCGCGCTGTTGCGCCGTTGAAAGATTTATGGAGATGGGCTGGGCCATTACTAATAAAAAAAGCAAACCAACCCAATGGATTGATTTGCCTTAAAGGTGGTGATTTACACCAAGAAATATTTGAAAGCGGTATTCGCCCCAAAATGATGTCTATCTATGATATTTTCCCTGAGGAATATTTTCAAGAGAAATTTATCATTCAAGTTAAGAAGCCTTAATTCTTAAACTAATTAGGTATCTCTAATTTATTATTACTTCTGTTTAAGTCCGGCATACGATAGCTTGGATCAATTTCAATTGATTTTAAAGCGGATAAGGGCTTGCTGGTTTCAAAAGTATAGGTTGGTGCAACCCATTGCCATGCTGGATGCGTGATTTGATTAACAGCCCCTTCTGACGCCTTCCCTTCTAACATTAAATCAAGTGGCATATAATGAAGTTCACTCGTGCCATCTTTGTAAGTAATTAATACTTCAATAGGCATCGGAAGTTTACCAAGTCGTTGAATGCTTATGATCGCGGTGTTATTTCCCGCTTGAATATCATTCAAACCATAATCAATTGTTTTGGTTGAATTCACCCAATATTCTTTTAACCATTGTAATTGCAATCCACTTGTTTTTTCAGCTACGCGGAAAAAATCATTCGCATTGGGATGTTTGAACTTCCAAGTGTTATAATAATTTAATAAAACAATATCTCTTAATGAATCTCCAATGACATAGCCTAATACCCCTAATAAAGTTGCTCCTTTTGAATAAGCTGCATTACTATAGGCATAGTTGGTATTAAAATGATCGGCATGTGTGCTAGCAGGCTCCTCCAATCCACTCTTAGCTAAAGCCATATAGCCTGCATAACTTCCCGCTTGTGTCAAAGGCAAATCTAATTTTGCTTTTTCCACACTTGCAAGCACTTGTGCTTTTGCTTTTTCACTTATAAAAGGAGATTGTGCAGCTGCATTCGCATCATACCATCTTGATACTTTGCTTTCAGCAAAAGTTGCAAAACCTTCATCCATCCATGCAAACAAACTTTCATTACTTCCTAACACTTGCTGATACCAGTTGTGCATCCACTCATGAAACACCGTTCCTAAACTTGGACCTTTAATCAATGTTGCCATTGCATATTCCATACCACCATCACCTCCTTGGATAAATGAATATTGTGGATAAGGATAAGCACCAAAGTTTTTTTCGATATAAGGCAACGCTTTTTCAGCAGCATATAAAACATTGGCCCATGCACTATCTGATTTAGCATCTTTCTCTTTATAATATACATGAAGTGTTAATCCCTTGCGAACCTCCTTTGATAAATGTTTAAATTGATCATCTGCAGCCCAAACAAAATCATGAATATTATTTCCTTTAAAATTCCAGGTCTTTAATCCTTGTGAATTAGCCACTGCATTAGGATTTTGTAACACCCCAGTTGCTGCAACCGTATAATTTTTATCTAATTGCAAACTCACATCAAAGTTGCCCCATACACCATGAAATTCACGCGCAATATAGGGATTGGTGTTCCATCCTTGGTAGTCATATTCCACCATTTTAGGATACCATTGGCTCATGGAATACCGAACGCCTTCGGCATTGTCTCTACCTGTTCGACGAATTTGCTTTGGGACTTGTGA
>JAURIP010000222.1 GCA_030832695.1 Sediminibacterium sp.
AATAGCAGGAATGAGAAACCTATTTAAATATAACTGCCAACAAGCTGCACCAGATAGTGCTGCAGAATGTACTTATTTGTTGCCTATAAACGAATCAGGTAAGTACAAACTTTGCTTCATGTATTTCCCGGATGAAAAAAGCGCTTCCAATGCAAAAATCTCCGTTCAATATGCTAGTGGTGTAGAAACTTTAGAGTGGAATTTTAGAAAAGGAGATCCGCTTGGATTTGCAGTGAGGGTGGGTGAATATTATTTTGAGAAAGGGAAGCCTGCAGCAATAAAAATATCTAATGAAAATGCAAATGGTTATATAATTGCTGATGGCGTTGGAATAATTAAACAAGATTAAAATATCATGAAGGCAGTTGTAAATATATCCGAGAGGTGGAAGGTGGCAGTTTTACTTTGTTTTGCTTCCTCATTGAATTATATAGACAGAAGTGCGCTTGCGATACTCGCACCTACTATTCAAAAAGAATTGCTTTGGACGGATATCGATTATGCAAATATTACTTCATTATTTGTTTTTAGTTATACAATTATGTATTTCATTAGTGGACGTATCATTGACTGGATTGGCACAAGAAAAGGGTTTGCTTATTCCGTTGGAACCTGGTCACTAGTAAGTGGCTTACATGCTTTTGCAAATACAGTTGGTCAATTTTCAGTTGCGCGCTTTTTTTTAGGAGTTACTGAATCAGGAAATTTTCCGGCTGGTATTAAGTCAATAACAGAATGGTTTCCAATGAAAGAGCGGGCTTTTGCAGTAGGACTATTTAGTGCGGGTTCGGCAATTGGAGCAACTATCGCAGTTCCATTAGTGAGCTTTGCTGCAATTGCATGGGGTTGGCGTATGTCATTTATTATTACGGGCGTTCTAGGATTTATTTGGTTATTATTTTGGTTAAAATATTATTATCTGCCTGAGCACAATAAACGAATAACTAAGGAAGAAAAGGAACTTATTTTAAATGATGAAAAAATAATTGATACAGACCACGCAAGCCTCAAATCATTCTCCATTAAAAAAATTTTAATGAAGAAAGCTGCTTGGGGATGTTTTGCTGGAAGAATTTTTATTGATCCCGTCGTTTATTTTTTTATCTTCTGGATCCCTAAATATTTACATGATGTTCAGGGCCTTTCGTTAGCCGAGATTGGTGTTACAGCTTGGTTACCTTATGCTGCCATGGGCATTGGAACTATTTTAGGTGGATGGCTTCCTAAACGCTTAATTGAAAGAAAAAACTGGAGTTTAAACAAGTCTAGAAAAACAATTATGCTCATTGCATCTATTGCGATTCCGATTTTTTGTTTAGCACTCACTGTAAAGGTTAATGCAGTTATGGCAATTTTTTTAATTTCTGGGATTATGTTATCTCATGGTTTTTGGTCAAATATTACATTGACTACAGAGGTTTTCCCAAAACATATTCAAGCTACTGTTACTGGAATAGGCGGCACTTTGGGTGGATGTATGAGTGTTATTTCACAAAAGCTGATAGGAATTACCGTCGCGCAACATTCCTATTTACCCATATTTATTTTTATTGGTTTTGCATACTTAATAGCATTTATTTTGGTTCATTTTTTAATTGGTAAAATAGGCACTATTCATAAAATTTAAAATAATAATCTTTTTACTTCCAATATATGAAAACACTTGAACATCGTTATGAATTTGTAGTCGTTGGTGCAGGATTAGCTGGCATTTCAGCTGCAGTAACTGCAGCGCGAAATGGCGTAAAAACTGCGCTTGTACATGATCGACCTGTACTTGGTGGTAATGCAAGTTCGGAAATTCGTGTTCCACCGGTGGGTGCTACACAATGTAATTTTGCCTATTCACGTGAAACCGGATTGATTGAAGAAATTTTTCTTAATAATTTATTTCGAAATCCAACTTGGAGTCCTGAAGGTTGGAATTTAGAGCTTGAAAATATTGTTAGAAACGAACCAAATCTTGATTTATTCTTGAATTGTGCGGTTAACCATGTTACAACTGATGCATCAGCATCTACAGGTTCGCAAACCATTAAAATTATATCCATAAAAGCTTATTGCTCCATGGCGGAAACCTGGCATGTATTTAATGCGCCCCTTTTTGCTGATTGCTCAGGTGACGGGGTCGTTGGTTCAGAAGCAGGTGCAGTTTTTAGATATGGTGTGGAGGCGCGATCAGAATTTAATGAATCCTTTTGCCCCGAAAAACAAACCAATGAAACTATGGGGATGAGTTTACAACTTAGGGCTCGCAATACTGGAAGAGAAATGCCTTTTGTGCGACCGCAATGGGTAGATTTAGAATTAAATATTGAAGACTTTGGTCCGTATCGTCCTGTAAATGAAGATTTTTTTCCTGATACAGGGGGATTTTGGTGGTTGGAATGGGGAGGAGAATTAGATACGGTTCATGATACGATGAAGATTAAAGATGAGGTTCAACGCATAACACTTGCAGTATGGGATTATTTAAAAAATCGTTCCCCTATTGCTACCAAACTTTTAACATTTGAGTTAGATTGGATGGGCGCAGTTCCTGGCAAAAGAGAGTCTCGTCGTTTTGAAGGCGATCATATTTTAACAATGCTAGACATTGATGAACAAATTTATTTTGAAGATGCAGTTGCATATGGTGGTTGGGGTTTTGATCATCATCCTCCTGGAGGCTTTCATGATAAGAAAAATCCCAGTACGCACCAGTATCTTCGCGGACCACATAATGTCCCACTACGTTCATTATATTCACGTAATGTAAGCAATCTGTTTTTTGCCGGTAGAAATATAAGTGCAACCCATTATGCTTTATCAAGTACTCGCGTGATGCTTACCTGTGCCCAACTTGGAGAGGCAGTCGGAATGTCTGCAGCCTATGCAATTGCAAATGGATATACCCCACGTGAACTTATCCAAAAAGAACATGTCAAAAATATTCAACATAATTTAGTAAAGGCCGATCACCATATTCATTTATTTCCTACCCTACTTCCAAATGACATTTCCCAGGAGGCTTTTGTATCTGCATCTTCCGTATACTCGGATTATGATGAAATTGAATCATGGGGTACGGATCCACTTACAAGTGATCGAATGCAAATGTTGGCTATTATAACAGATCGTCTAGATTATCTAGAGTTGAAGTTAGATGTTTTTGAAAAAACACAATTAAGCTATACTTTTTCCCAGGGGCCAACAAATGGTTCTACTTATCCTGAAAAGGAAATGGTTAAAAAAAGTCTTGAATTAAATCCTGGTCAAAATCAGTGGATTACTTTACCTATTTCATGTGAAATAAAACAACCCGGCTGGCATTTTCTTATTTTGAAAAAAAATTCAAATATAGCCGTTCACGTTATTGAATCTCCTTCAGGTCGGCTTCGCTATTACCCAACACCGGAAGATGCAATTCGCCCAAATCCTTATTCCAATTGGACATTCCGGTCATTGACTATTGGGCAAAAAAAAGCAAATGATGCTGATGGTGCAAAAGTATTAATACCTACATGGAATGATGTTGCATACAAATTTTTAAACTTAAGCAGATTCCTTGGCTTCTCTTTTGCATGTCGTGT
>JAURIP010000201.1 GCA_030832695.1 Sediminibacterium sp.
CAGTTGGTTTGGGATGTAGGCCATCAGGCTTATGGACACAAAATTTTAACAGGACGCCGTGATCAATTTGTTACTAATCGAAAATATAAGGGTTTAAGTGGGTTCCCAAAACGTAGTGAAAGTGAATACGACACTTTTGGCGTTGGGCATTCCTCTACCTCCATTTCAGCAGCGCTAGGAATGGCGATGGCTGCCAAATACAAGGGAGAAAACAGAAAGTCAGTAGCGATTATTGGGGATGGCTCCATGACCGCTGGTATGGCCTTTGAAGCGATGAATCATGCAGGGATTGCAGATAGTGATGTGCTTATCATATTGAACGATAACAATATGAGTATTGACCCCAATGTTGGGGCTTTAAGAGAATACTTAACAGATATTAGTACTTCACCTACTTATAATAAAGTACGTGATGAAATTTGGAGCCTGATGGGCAAATTACCTATTGGCAAAAACTTTACACGCGAAATGGCTTCTAAAATGGAAGCGAGTGTGAAAGGAGTGGTTTCCAAAAGCAGTAATATTTTTGAAGCTTTACAACTTAGATACTTTGGTCCTATTGATGGACATAATATTGCCAATTTGGTGGATACCCTAAAGGACTTGAAGGAAATTCCTGGACCTAAACTTTTACATATTATTACGGTGAAAGGAAAGGGCTATGCCTTAGCAGAAAAAGACCAAACCAAATGGCATGCCCCAGGTTTGTTTGATAAATTAACTGGGGAAATAATTAAGAAAAAAATTGAAACACCACAACCTCCAAAATACCAAGATGTTTTTGGACATAGTATTGTTGAATTAGCAAAAGTGAATCCGCAAATTATGGGCGTGACGCCTGCAATGCCAAGTGGATCTTCTTTAAAATTCATGATGGATGAAATGCCTCACCGTGCATTTGATGTAGGTATTTGCGAACAACATGCAGTTACATTAAGTGCTGGACTTGCAACGCAAGGCATCAAAGTTTTTTGCAATATTTATTCTTCCTTTATGCAACGCGCATATGATCAAGTAATACATGATGTTGCTATTCAAAAATTACCTGTAGTATTTTGTTTGGATCGCGCTGGTTTGGTTGGGGAAGATGGTCCAACACATCATGGCTGTTATGATATTGCTTTTTTCAGATGTATTCCTAATATGATTATTAGCGCACCGATGAACGAACAAGAATTGCGCAATTTAATGTACACCGCACAGCTTCCTGAAATCAATTTACCTTTTGTAATTCGTTACCCAAGAGGAGAAGGCGTAATGGTTGATTGGCAAAAACCTTTTGAGAAAATCGAAATTGGTAAAGGCCGGAAACTGAAGGATGGTAATGATATCGCGATTTTAAGTTTTGGACACCCTGGTAATTTTGTTCAAACAGCGATTCGCAATTTACGCCCAGAAGGCATTGATCCTGCGCATTATGATATACGATTTGTAAAACCTTTGGACACCGATTTATTACATGAAGTGTTTCAAAATTATTCCATGATTATCACTGTTGAAGATGCAACAGTAGTGGGTGGTTTTGGTTCCGCTATTTTGGAATTCATGAACGAGCATAATTACACCGCAAAAATTAGAATTTTAGGAATACCAGATACCATCGTCGAACATGGCACTTTGAAAGAATTACAAAACGAATGTCATTACGATACAAATGCAATAATGGACACTATAAAATCCTTATTAGGAAAAACATTGCTCACTGAAGTTTAACTGCAATCTGCTAATTTAAACTTGGATCAAAATCGCCTTCATCCAAACTAGAATCATCTACAGGCTCATCCTTGAATGCTTCTAGATTCGGGGTTTCATAGGAATCAAAAGCATCAATATGTCCAGGCTCAAGATCTTCTTCGCGGTTTTCATTCCATTCAATAATGAAATTATTACGTCCTTCACCCACCAGTAACTTCATATATTTTTGTTGCGCTAATTCAAGAATGGATAAGAAAAAGAACAAGGCTTGAACACGGTCTTGACAAACATCAAACACTTTTTCAAAAGCCACCGTTTTCCCTTCCTGAACTGTTTTCAATAAATACTCCCTACTACTTTCCATGGTATAGTTATACCTAACAACAGTATGTACGGGACGATTTTGGCGCTCTTGCAAACGAGTCATTACTTTTTCAAATGACTTCATTAATTTAAATAAAGTCACTGTTTGCAACTCGGTTCCTTCTGCCGCTTCCTCGCCAACAATGGACATTTCTTGTTTGATATTCCCGCGCTTCATCATCAACATCCTTAGGGATTCCAAATCGGCCATTTGCACTGCAGCTTCCTTATACTTTTTGTATTCTAGGATTTTATCAATCAATTCCTGTCTTGGATCAATCTCATTTCCTGAAGCATCTAACTCCTTCCTGGGTAATAATAATTTTGCCTTAATACGCATTAAGGTAGAAACGAACAAAATGAACTCGCTACTTAATTCAATATTCAACTTTTCCTCTTGATGGATAAAGTCCAAAAAATCATTGATAATTTTAGTGATCTGGATATTATAGATATCCATTTCGTCACGCTCAATAAAAAAAAGCAATAAGTCAAATGGCCCCTCAAATTGGTCCACTTTGATCGAATAATTAGTATGCTGGCTCATACCTACAAAGAAAAGGAATCGTCATTAAATTAGCGTTAATTGATAGATTATTTATCCACTTTTAATCAAATTAATAGCATCTTTGCCCAAATTTTACTTCATGAACAAAAAGTTGATCAATTGGGGCATTTTTATACTACTTTCTGTTATTTGGGGAAGCTCCTTTTTATTGATGAAGATAGGAATGCAAGCCGGTTCTGTACAATTAAGCCCCTACCAGGTCGCTTCATTAAGGATGGTATTTGCGGGTATTGTATTAGTGCCTTTCGCATTTAAAGCCCTGAAACAAACCCCTAAAAATAAATTAGGCTTAGTTGTTTTTTCAGGTATCATTGGCAGTTTTATTCCCGCCTACTTATTCTGCATAGCCGAAACAAAAATCGATAGTGCTTTGGCCGGTATACTCAATTCACTTACGCCATTATTCACCATTATCGTAGGGATGTTAGTTTTTAAAATCAGTATTGACCCCAAAAAAATAGGTGGTATATTATTGGGATTAGTTGGATTATGTATTTCGGTGGTGGCCGGAAAAACGCTACACTTTGAAAACATATCCTTTAGTATTTTTATTATTCTAGCTACTATCTGCTATGGCTTCAACGTGAATATGGTAGGCAAGCATATGCAAAATATTAGTGCGATCAATATTGCTTCACTTGCATTTTCATTTTCCATTATACCAGCCACTTTAATTTTATTTTGGACTGGTTATTTTAATTATGATTTTACTAACCCTGCTTTATTAAATGCAACTATAGCAAGTGGTACATTGGGTGTAATTAATACCTCCATTGCTTCTATTTTATTTTATGTTTTAGTTAAACGTGCAGGTATTTTATTCGCATCCACAGTGACCTACGCAATCCCATTTGTTTCCTTAGCCATGGGCTTGTTATATAATGAAGCAATACATCCAATGCGCCTATTGGGCCTAGCTATTATACTTTGTGGTGTTTATATTGTAAATAAGAGAAGCACGGCCAAATAACTTTTATACGGTCATCATTTCTTTTTCCTTGGCTTCTAAATGTTTTTCAACCAACGCAATATACTTATCAGTCAATGATTGAATGGTATCTTCCGCGCCTTTACAAATATCTTCACTCATGCCGTCTTTTTGTAATTTTTTTACTTGTTCAATATGATCTCTTCTGATATTACGAATCGCAACCTTACTTACCTCTCCTTCACCACTTGCCTTTTTGTACAATTCCTTTCTACGCTCTTCAGTCAAAGG
>JAURIP010000013.1 GCA_030832695.1 Sediminibacterium sp.
ATATTCTTTGGCTAAGGCCTGAAATGCGATAATTTGATCTTTGGGGTACATGAGGTAAAATGTCTGCTAAAATACAAATAGTTTTAATCTTTTATTTCGTATTTTGGGACTATAATTCCATTTTAAGAAACGGGCCATAGTTGGGCAATAATAAATGATGATTTCTAGTATGAATTTGAACAAAAAAGATGCCATAAAGCTGGTACAAACCTATCCAACAGTTCCCTTAACAGTGGATTGTGTGATTTTCGGTTTTGACGATAACTCATTAAAGGTGCTTACTATTAAAAGTGATTTACCGCAATATGATGAAAAGTTGTCCTTATTAGGGGACACTATTTTATCAAATGAGGACCTAGACAATGCCGCAAATCGTGTTTTATTAGAGCGTACGGGTATGCAAGACGTTTATTTGGAGCAAGTGCATACATTTAGCAAGCCCGATCGTCATCCAGGTGGAAGGGTAGTGACTGCGGTTTATGCCTCCCTGCTAAATATCAAACACCATGAATTGAAAATTTTGGAGAATGAATTAAGTTGGCATGTGGTAAAAGATATTCAAGAGATGGCTTTTGATCATAAGGAAATTTTAGACCTGTGCCATACCTGGTTACAAAAGCGCATTCAAGAGCACCCTTTGGCCTTTAATTTATTACCTGTGAAATTTTCATTAAGGCAATTACAAAATGTATATGAGGCAATTTTAAATACAGCGCTGGATAGAAGAAATTTTAGAAAGAAGTTTGCGAGTATGGGCTTCTTAATTGATATTAATGAAATGGAAACGCAGGTTACGCATCGGCCAGGTAAATTGTATTCCTTTGATTTTAAAGCATACCAATTGCGTAAGAAAAACTGGTTTGGTATTGATTTTTAAAAAAGGTGGAGGCTAGCCTATAATTTGATACCTTTAGGCACTAATTAAAGAGGCATTATTATGTTATATTCAATGACAGGGTACGGAAGGGCAGAGGCTATTTTAAAGGACAAAACATGCTTAATTGAAGTGAAATCCTTGAACGGTAAGCAATTCGATGTTCGTTTAAATTGCCCCTCTTTGTTAAAGCCTTACGAAGTCGAAATCAGAAATAAATTGAACGAGGCATTATTCAGAGGAAGTGTGGAATGCTCAATAACTATAAAGTCCAATGGCGTTAATAAGCCTGTTAGTGTCAATAAGGAATTAGCCAAATCCTATTATCAGCCTATTATGGAATTGGCGAATGAATTAGGTATTGGTACTGAAAATATTTTAAGTACCATTTTGAAAATGCCTGATGTGGTTTCCTCCTCGAATGAAGTGTTGACGGAGGAAGAATGGAAATTGATTTTTGAGTTATTAAATCAAGCTATTCAGCATTTAATTAAACATAGGGCAGAGGAAGGAAAATCAATTGAAAAAGATTTGCTTGAAAAAATTATTGCAATTGAAGCCCAACAAGCGGTGGTTGAAATTCATGAACCTAATCGTCGTGACAAAATAAAGGACGGAATGGTTAAGTTGCTAGAGCAACATGTGGGGGCTGATAAATATGATCAAAATAGACTGGAGCAAGAGTTGATTTATTATATTGAAAAAATAGACATTTCGGAAGAAAGAGTTCGTTTAAAAAATCATTGCGATTATTTTAAAGCGATGCTTAAAGATGCCGATCCATGCAAGGGTAAAAAGCTTTCCTTTATTTTACAAGAAATAGGAAGAGAAATAAATACCACAGGTTCAAAAGCCAATGATGTCGATATACAAAAGGCCGTGATTATGATGAAGGATGAACTTGAAAAAGCAAAAGAGCAAATTTTAAATGTGTTGTAAGATGGCAGTTGTTAAAATCTATAAACTTTTAGTGCCTCTTTTACTTGTGTTTTTTATTACAAGTTGCGAGCCTATTCAGTTATATGAACAAACTACCATTTATCCTACACATGAATGGTCTAGTAAGCAGGTAAATAATTACCAATTTAATATTACGGATACGAGTTCCTTATATAAAATTTATTTTGTTATCAGGCACCATAATGCCTATCATTATAAAAACATTTGGTTGCAGGTAAACACTAAGTCCCCTTCGGACACGACAGTGAAGCAGACACTTAATTTACAATTAGCCGATGACCAAAAAGGTTGGCTAGGTGTTGGAATGGATGATATTTTTGACCAACGTATTCCAATCAATGCGACACCCACTAAATTAAAGCTAGGCTTGTACCAATTTAGTATGCAACATACCATGAGAGAAGATCCGTTATTGGGTATACTGGCTACTGGCTTGCGTGTAGAAAAAGTGCATTTATGAAAATGAGATGGTTCAATATCAGCAAATTAAAATTTGTCAATTTTATTTATTGGGTTTTTCTTACCTACATGATTGCTGCGTTTGTTTGGTGGTATGTTTCGCTGGAAAAACAAAATAGTGAAATTGCAACTGTTAAATTTCAATCTATTCGATTAAACGATCCCGCTTTATATGAAAAAGTAAAAAGTATTGAAGCATTTGAGGCAAGAAAAACTAAACAATACATTTACGAAGGGGTCACTTTTCTTTTTTTGTTTTTATTAGGAGCAATCTATGTTTACAGGTCGTTATTAAAGCAACTTCGATATTCGAATCAACAACAAAATTTCATGATGGCGGTAACGCATGAATTAAAAACGCCTATTGCTATTACGCAGTTGAATATTGAAACTTTACTTAAAAGAGAATTAGATCCAACGCAGAAAAAAATGCTGATTGAAAATACATTAAAGGAAACTCACCGATTAGACGCCCTTTGTAATAATATTTTATTAGCCTCGCAGTTAGATATGGGTAAATATGAATCTAATATGCAAGACGTAGATTTATCTGACATTGTTCAAAAGTTAGTCCATTCTTTTCAAGAGCGATTTGATCAACGCTTATTAATTACAAATATTACTCCGTCCGTTTATATACAAGCAGAACCTTTGTTAATACAGCTATTGATTAATAATTTATTGGATAATGCTCATAAATATTCAAACATATCTACCCCGATTACGGTGCAACTTACCACCAAGGAAAATAAAATTTCATTAACAGTTAAAGATGAAGGGGTGGGCATTCCGATGGAAGAACGAACTAAAATATTTGAAAAATTTTATCGTATTGGGGATGAATCAACGCGAACAACAAAGGGCACTGGTTTGGGTTTGTATTTATGTAAAAAGATCAGCGAATTTCATCAAGCAACCATTATTGTAGATACAAATGCGCCAAACGGCAGTATTTTCACCATAAATTTTCCAATATAATGCCTACCATTAAGCATACTATATTACTGGTGGAAGATGAGCTGCATCTACATGAGGCGCTCAAGTTAAATTTAACCATGGAAGGTTATGAGGTAAGCTCTGCTTATGATGGACCCAAGGCTTTGCAACAAATTCAAGGCGCTAGTTTTGATTTGATTATTTTAGACATCATGCTACCAGGTATTGATGGTTATTCCATTATTGAAACTGTTCGGATACATAACAATAACACCCCTATTTTAATTTTAAGTGCAAAAAATACAAGTGCCAATAGGGTCCAAGGATTAAAGATTGGCGCGGATGATTACATGACCAAGCCTTTTAATTTGGAAGAACTTTTATTAAGGGTATCCAAATTAATCCAAAAATCAGGTGGGTTTAGCGCAGTTCAAAATAATTTGGAACAGTATTCCTTTTCGGATAATATAGTTCACTTTACATTACTTGAAGCCAGGCTTTATAACGGTGAAAAAATACATTTAACCAAAAAGGAAGCTATGCTGCTAAAGTTATTGATTGATAATAAAAATACCATCATTACAAGGGAACGAATCTTACAAAGTGTATGGGGGTACAATGTATTTCCAAATACACGTACTATTGACAATTTTATTCTAAATTTTAGAAAGTATTTCGAATTAGATCCCAAATCGCCCATGCATTTTATCTCCATCCGGGGGGTAGGTTATAAATTTCAAGATTAATCAGTAGGGATGCAATCTGTGGCCCTTTTTTTCGTTAATACTTGTAGTTAAACTACTAGCATGTCATTGTCGTCCATTAAAGATTTTTTAGAACCTATTAATATCGCTCATATATCCAATGATGAGGGGTATCGCGATACCCAGCTAGGAAAGCATATTAAAGTAAACGAGGGGAGCCTACCAGATATAACAGAGGCTGACATTGTCATTATTGGGGCAGGTGAGTGTAGGGGGGCAGGCTATGCTTTACATGGTCATATTGCCGCAAATGCAGTTCGGACTGCTTTGTATGATTTGTATTACTGGCATGCTCAGGTAAATGTAGTCGATATTGGAAATGTAAAAATTGGACAAAGCATACAAGATAGCTATGCAGCACTTAGAACAGTCATATCTGAATTGCTTTTACAAAATAAAAAAATCGTAATTATTGGAGGCGCACATGATTTAACCCTTGCTCAATATCATGCTTATACTTCCATACCTACTTTAGTGAATGCGGTAGTAGTGGATGCAAAAATTGATTTAGACTTGGAAGCACGCTTGCCTAGGGATCATTTTTTAGAAGAATTATTTACAGGCTTACCTAATCATTTGAATCACTATAGTCATATTGGTTTTCAAAGTTATTTTATGCATCCGCATATGTTGGAAACCATTGATAAACTCAGATTTGATTGTTTTAGATTAGGTAAGGTTCGAGAAGGCATTGAGGAAATGGAGCCAGTCATTAGAGATAGCCACATGCTGAGTTTTGATATTAGTGCTATTCAAAATGCACAAGCGCCTGCAAACTTAATTACACCGAATGGTTTTAATGGGGAAGAGTCCTGTACGCTAATGCAGTATGCGGGTATGAGTTGGAAAACAAGCACCATTGGGCTGTTTGGTTATCAAGCCGAATTAGATGTCAACAATATGACAGCGATTCAAATTGCGCAAATGTTTTGGTACATTATGGATGGGGTACAAAAAGGAAAAAAGGAAGCACCATTAACTGAGTCAGATAGGTTTAAAGAATTCCATATCGCATTCTCGGATATCGAAACTAATTTTTTACAAAGTAAGAGTACTGGCAGATGGTGGATGCAAATGCACAATAACGAATGGGCGCCTTGTAGTTATAAAGATTATTTAGTAGCTTCCAATAACGAAATTCCAGAAAGATGGTTAAGGGCATTAGAAAGGGAGTAATTACTCCATCCAATTTATTTTCAATTGTTTTATTGACTGTATTAAGTGCTTGTAGTATTCAAAAGGCGCAAAAAACATTATTACAAACTACTGCGCTTAAGGGGGCACATGTTGGTATTGCAGTATACAATGATACCAAGCAAACTTGGATTGACCAATACCAAAGTGATCACTATTTTACACCCGCTAGTAATACCAAAATTTTAGCTACTTATATCGGTCTGAAATTCTTGGGTGATTCCTTACCAGGATTTAGTATGGCTGAAAATGCAGATACCTTATTTTTAACGCCGTTGGGTGACCCAAGTTTTTTACATCCCGATTTCCCCTTTCAACCGGTGGTTGAACTTATTAAAAATACCAATAAGCAAGTGGTGATTCACCCAACAAAAGCTAATGACCAATTTGGACATATGGGGAATGGCTGGGCTTGGAACGATTATGGCGAGGACTATCAGCCAGAACGTAGTAGGATGCCTATTTATGGTAATGTGGTGCATTTTTATCAAGGCAATGGAAAATTATTCATCAAGCCGTTTACCTTTTTTAAGGACATCACTGATATCAGCACGGTATATCAAAAAAACTGGACGCGAAAATTAGTAGGTAATCAGTTTTATACCGATGGTCAAAAAAATACAGCGACCTATTTTCAGGTTCCATTTGATTCGTATTTCGAACCCAATTTGCCTGTGTATTTACTTCAAGATACTTTAAAAGTAAAACTAAATATGGGGGATGATTTTTCGACATTGCCACAACAGCTTGTTAAAACAGTTCCAACAGATTCGCTTTTAAAAATAATGATGCGTCGTAGTGACAACTTTTTCGCAGAACAAGTTTTATTAATGGGAGCGCAGCAATTGTTGGGTAGAATGGATGATGCAGCTTTTATTGACACCCTACTTAAAAATGATTTTGCAGGGCTACCACAAAAAATGCGCTGGGTGGATGGAAGTGGCTTAAGTCGGTATAATTTAAATACACCTGAAAATTATGTTGCAATTTTAAAAAAGATGCAAGATGAATTCGGACAAAAGCGTGTTACACATATATTTGAAACTGGAGGAGAAGGGACTTTGTCTGCTTATTACAAAAACTTTCCAGGTGAAATACATGCCAAAACCGGAAGCTTAGGCGGTCAAATTGCTTTAAGTGGATTTATTTACACGCAGAAAAATCAAAAATTATATTTTTCAATTTTAGTGTCGAACCACATGAGTCCGACCAGTGCAGGTGTAAGAAAAGCAGTGGAGGCTTATTTGATATCAGTAGCACAAAAAAATTAAAGCTTGTTATCTAGAAAACAATCCGTCCAAATAGGATTCTTTCAATTCGATATAAGTAGGCGCGCCAGATGCGGTAACATTGGGTATATCACAATCGCTTAGGGATTGTATGATGCTATGCATTTCCTTTTGGGATAAACTTTGACCAGCTTTGATAGCCATCTGCCTTGACATACAACGGATTAATTTCTCTCTTTTACTGTATTTTACTTCACCAGTAAAATGTTTGAATTGTTCTAATAATAATTCAATGGCATTTTTTTCATTGCCTGATAATACATCTGCAGGGATACCTTGAATGATAAAACTATTACTTCCGAAAGATTCTATTTCATATCCAATAATGGAAAGGTCCTCCAACATTTCATCTAATAGTATTGCATCACTTGGGCTCAATTCCAATACCACTGGGAATAAACTTTTTTGTGTGGTATGTGGATGTGTACTTGCTTTTTGGTATTTTTCATACAATACACGCTCATGTGCCAATTGTTGATGTAGTATAATACAGCCACTTTGAGTAGGGGCGATAATATAAGTATTATGTAATTGCAATAAAAGTGCGTCTTCGATGACACTTAAGCCTTCTTCTTCCTTATACAACCCCATAGAGGAAGCTTTTACAATATAGGATTCTGTTGAAGTTGTAGTTTCTGAAATTTCACTTGTGTCACTTGAAGTACTTGGAATATTAGTGAAAAAACTTTTCCAGTCTGTATCATTATCCCTGCTTGACTTTGGAATAAAATGAGCTTGATTTTTTTGTGTAAATCCTGCATACAATGAATTGCTTGTGGCAGTTTGAATTTTATCAGTAGTGAATGGTTTTTGAATTGCATCCAATTGTTGAATATTAGCATCTAATGAAAAATCAAGTGAAGGCGCTACACTAAATTGTGCCAATGCGTGTTTAACCGCAGCTTGCACAAAGGCATAAACTATTTTATCATCCTCAAATTTAATTTCTTGTTTGGTTGGATGTACATTAATATCAATTTGTGAAGGGTCCACATCAATGTATATGATATAGCTTGGATAACTATCCTTGGGAAGTAAACCTTCAAATGCATTCGCAACTGCATGGTGTAAATAGGCGCTTTTTATAAAACGACGATTCACAAAAAAGTATTGGTCACTTCTGGTTTTACGCGCAGTTTCGGGTTTGCCTACAAAACCAGAAACGGTTAAGTAGTCCGTTTGTTCACCTACGGTTACTAATTTTGTTTGATAATTATTGCCCAGCACTTGAATGGCTCTTTGTTTAAAGCTGCCGCCCTCCCAATGATATACATCTTGTCCGTTACTTGTTAAACTAAAAAATATTTCAGGAAAGGAAAGTGCTACTCTAGTAAATTCTTCAATGATATGTTTTAATTCTGCTGCATTACTCTTTAAAAAATTACGACGTGCAGGTACATTGAAAAATAAATTTTTCATCGATATGCTCGTACCTGTTTCCTGCGCAATTGAACTACACGCTGTTACTTTACTATTTTCAATTTCAACCAAGGTACCCAATTCGTCCTCGGATCTTTTGGTTTTTAAACTTACTTGCGCAACGGCTGCGATGGAAGCAAGTGCTTCTCCACGAAACCCCATGGTTCTTATTTGAAATAGATCCTCAATGGTGCTTATTTTACTAGTGGCATGTCGGGCAAATGCATTTTGGGCATCCGACACACTCATGCCCTTCCCATTGTCAATGACTTGTATTAAAGCCTTCCCGGCATCATTGACAATTAATTTTATCTGAGTTGCACCTGCATCTACGGCATTCTCCATTAATTCCTTTACGGCACTAGCTGGCCTTTGAATCACCTCGCCTGCAGCAATTTGATTGGCTATGTGGTCCGGAAGTAAATGAATGGTATCAGACAATTTTTAATGTTTTAAAGTGTGTAAAAGTAGTAAATTTGCCACTTAAAATTTCATCTAATGCACAGAACTGCTGACATTCAAAAGCGACCCCACCAATTTTTACCTGCCAATTTTGAACTGAGCCAATGGGAAGGCCTGGAGCCTTATTTTAAAGCCTTATTGGACAGGGAAATTACCAATAAATTGACCCTGGAATCATGGTTGCAGGACTTGAGTGAATTAGAAGCTTTTATTAGTGAAGATGCTTGTTGGAGACAGATTAAAATGACTTGTGATACCACAGATAAAAGTTTAGAAGCGGCCTTTACTTTTTTTTGTATGGAAATCCAACCCAAAATTCAGCCTTATGCGGATGCTTTAAATAAAAAATTAATCCAATGTCCATTCACCATTGAGTTGGACGAAAAGGAATATTTTACTTATTTAAGGTCTGTTAAAAAAAGCATTGAATTATTTAGAGAAGAAAATATAACACTACAAGCGGAGTTAAGTGTTTTGCAACAACAATATGGCACCATTGCCGGACGAATGACGATTACGGTGGATGATAAAGAATATACTTTACAACAAGCAGCCCAATTTTTAGAAAGTGAGGATCGTGCAAAAAGAGAAGAGGTATATTTAAAAATCCAAGATCGTCGTTTGCAAGACCAACAAGAAATGCATGATTTATTTACATCACTCATTCAAAAAAGACACCAGGTGGCATTGAATGCTGGGTTTGAAAATTATCGTGATTATAAATTTGCAGAATTAGGCAGGTTTGATTACACCAAAGAAGATTGTTTTAAATTCCATGAGGCCATAAAAATTCATGTGCTTCCCATTATTGATAAAATTTACGAACGTAAAAAAAATAAATTAGGATTAGCCACTTTAAAGCCATGGGATACGGAAGCGGAACCTGCTGGCACAAAGCCTTTGCGCCCATTTACAGATGGGCAGGATTTATTTAATAAATCAGTAACCTGCTTTGAACAAATCAATCCTTTTTTTGCGGACTGTTTGAAAAAAATGGATTCCTTAAAACATTTTGATTTAGAAAGCAGACAAGGAAAAGCACCGGGAGGGTACAATTGTCCATTAGCGGAATCAGGGGCGCCTTTTATTTTTATGAATGCGGCTGGTCAAATGAGCGATGTGACCACCATGGTGCACGAAGTAGGTCATGCGATTCATTCATTTTTAGCGCACCCATTGTCCTTATCTGCATTTAAAGAATATCCCATGGAAATTGCCGAAGTGGCAAGTATGTCTATGGAATTATTTACGATGAATCATTGGCAAGCTTTTTTTGATAATGTGCATGATTTAAATCGTGCACAAGAACATCAATTGGAACGAACTATTACCATTTTTCCTTGGATTGCCATTATTGACAAATTTCAACATTGGGTATATGAAAATCCTACGCATTCTATTGAGGAGCGAACCCAGGCATGGACCAGCATCGCTAAGGAATTTTCAACCAATAGCATTGATTATAGTGGTTTAGATCAGTATCGTGAAATTGGATGGCAAAGACAATTGCACTTATTTGAAGTACCCTTTTATTATATTGAATATGGTATCGCGCAATTAGGTGCTATTGGGATGTGGATGCAGTATCAAAAAAATCCGACACTTGCGTTGGAGAATTATATGAACGCTTTAAGTTTAGGAGGTACTAAAACACTACCGGAACTTTATCAGACGGCGGGTATCTCCTTTGATTTTTCGTCCAATTATGTAAAAACTTTAATGGATTTTACAAAGGATGAATTGGAGAAATTATACCAATAGTAGCTTAGCTAAAAGCAATTAAGTTAAAAGGATTAAGCAATAAGACAACGCAAATTTTAATTTGCAGAAGGCGGAGTAGTCGGTCCGTTGTTCGGACGATTCATCGGTGGACGATTATTATTTGGGCGAGGTCCTGAATTCGGACGATTATTATTCATCTGTCTGCCACCACCTGAATTTCCTCCCTGCCCGCCTGGACGATCATTATATGGTCTGTCGTTATTCGGTCTATCGTTATTTGGACGACGATCGTTGTTATTGAATCTTTGTTGATCGCGACGACGACGATCATTTTTCTCTAAACTCTTTAAACTAATTTGACCAACCACATCAACAAAATCAGGTTCTACCTCTTTTGGCTTACCGCTGGTAACCTCTACCGCTTGTAATTCTTCAACGGCGATCCCTTGTTTGTTTAAATTTTTTATTTCCTTCACTCTTTCAATCGTTAAAGGGTAATGCTTTGTATTATTAGGCAAAGTATACCACATTAAATTTTTGAAAATATCTTTTTTAATTAAAAAAGCTTGTCCCATGACGGTTTGTAAATTATCCGCATAATCAGGGAATGCTTGTAATGCATCTAAGTAAGTATCTAATTCAAAATTCAAACAACATTTAAGGCGACCACATTGGCCACTCAACTTCGTTTGATTAATGGATAAGTTTTGATAACGCGCTGCAGTGGTGTTGACGCTTTTAAAATCATGTAACCAAGTACTACAACAAAGTTCGCGACCACAACTTCCAATGCCTCCTACTTTTGCAGCTTCTTGTCGGATGCCTATTTGTCGCATCTCCACTTTTACTTTAAACTCAGTTGCGAATATTCTAATCAGTTCTCTAAAGTCAATACGATCATCTGCGGTATAAAAGAAAGTACCTTTTTTACCATCCGCTTGAATTTCTACCTCGCTTAATTTCATTTGCAATCTAAAGTACCTTGCGTGCGCACGACTTTTTGCAAGTATATCTGCTTCTCTGCTTTTACTAATTTTAAAAGCTTCAATATCTCTTTCGTTACTTGGTCTAAGAATTTTTTTGATTTCGACACTGGATTCCTCAATGCCTCTTTTTTTAAGTTGCAGCCTTACCAGTTCGCCTGTCAAACTAACTTCACCTAAGTCAAAACCATTTACGCCTTCGACAGTGACATAATCCCCCTTTTCAAAAATTTGGCCGCTTAAATTTTTAAAGAAATCTTTACGACTACCTTGGTTAAAACTAACTTCAACCACCTTACATTGACTATTAATATCGTCAATTGGTAAATCGCTTAACCAATCATGCACATTTAAACGGTTACAACCGCCTGTGCTACACCCACCGTTGCTTTTGCAACCGCCTGGTTTACCAGTTCCACATGATCCACATCCCATATATCGTTAATTCAAACTGTTAATAATTAAAATACCCTCGCATAGCTTCCACCCGTTCGCTTCCTTTCTTACTTATGCTTCTGTCAAAATTAAGGTTTTGTTCTGAATGATATGATACAACTTGATACTAAGTGCCATAAATAGCATTTTAGGATTTGCGTTACGTTCAATATGATAAATGGACTTATCTAGTTCATTTACAATGGATTCCATCTGACTTACTCCTGCAATTTTGTTGATTCTAAGGGCAAAATCCTTTAAATCAATATCCAATGGCAGGTCCGATCCCATCGTTTTTAGCCTAATACTATGTTCTAACAGGTGGTTGAAATACTTTAAAAATTGTTTTTGCTGCTCTCTGCCCAATTTGCTCATTTCTTCCACCCACTTTAACTGGGCCAATGGTCCCATTTTTAATATGGCGTTCAGCCAATCTTTGATCATACTAATATAGTCCTGGTCACTATGTTGGATTAAATGAAGCGCTTCTCTATAATTACCCTCCGACAAAATAGCCACTTGTTTTGCTTTTTCAGGGGCTAGTTTAGCGCGACCAACTAAGGCAGATTCAATTTCGTCCGTTGAAAGCCTGGGTACTTTTACAAATTGGCACCTACTTAAAATGGTAGGTAAAATATTTTCTTCTGAAGCGGCGACTAAAATAAAAATGGTATTCTCAGGGGGCTCCTCAATTAATTTTAAAAGTTTGTTGCCTTCTTTTCCCAAATATTCGGGCATCCATAAAACCAATACTTTATAAGCACTCTCGAAGCTTTTAAAAGATAATTTTTTGATAATTTCATTACACTCGTCTGCACTAATATTACCTTGCTTGTTTTCTGCTTTGATAAATTGAAGCCAATCAAAAGCATTGCCATAAGGATAGCCATTTATAAATTCACGCCATTGCTCAATAAAATTTGCGCTGATATTTTTTTGTCCTGGTTTTTCTATGATGGTAGGAAATGAAAAATGCAAATCAGGATGCATTAATTGACTGGCCCTGTGATAGGTTGGTAAATCTGCAATTTGTTCTGGCGTATAAAATGGCTGCGCTGTTGGCTCAGCGGGTGCGCCAAATAAATCAGCAGTCGCATTAGTTTGGCTAGGGATACTTACAATGTATTGCGCAAATGCAACAGCTAAAGGTAAAGCGCCTGAACCTTCAGGACCCACCAACAATAGTGCATTAGGCAACCTTTGTTGCTGCACCATGTCCACCAATTGTTTTTTTAGTTTTTCCTGGCCAATCACTTCGCTTAATAACATGAAACGAAGATAGGGCTTACTTTATAAAACTGCTTAAAATTACGAAGGAGGTCCTTATTTTAAATAAGCAGTGATAGCGTCACTCTCTGGTTTTACATTACTTGGAAAGTAAGCTAACATTTTGCCATTTTCGTCTATCAAAAATTTATTAAAATTCCAGCCAATGTTCGCATCCAAAACGCCATTTTTAGCTTTTTGCGTTAGCCATTGGTAAATGGGTGCAATGTTGGTGCCTTTGACATCGATTTTATCAGCTAATGGAAAATTTACACCATAATTTGCTTTACAAAAGGCTACAATTTCCTCGTTCGTTCCAGGTTCCTGTCCGCCAAATTGGTTACAAGGAAAACCAAGAATAACTAATTTGTCTTTGTATTGATCATACACTTTTTGAAGGGATTCGTATTGGGGTGTGTAACCACATTTGGAAGCGGTATTCACAATTAATATCTTTTTTCCTTTGTAGGCAGCTAGGTTAATTTGCTTACCATCAATGCCAGTGACTTTAAAAGTATGGATGCTTTGTGCGTTTAAAACTAAAGTGGTCATCATAAATAAAAAACTTAAAATGGTTTTCATATGTCGCTATTTTTTCAGTTAAGGAATTTGTTTGTTACATAAATATAACAACAATAAAACAAAATAGTTTAAGATAGGGTATAAGCGGCCGCCGCAAAATGAAGGGAGGCCGGGTTGGCCTCAAGTAAACAGCGGCCGGCTGATTCGGCAGTGGCGCCGGTGGTAATAATATCGTCCACCAAAAGGAGGTTTTTGTTGCAAATTTGGTCTGCGTTTTTGAGACCAAAAAGCAGGGTAGTATTCTGGCCACGTTCAATTCGATCCTTGCGCGTTTGGGTGTTCATTTTTTTATTTTTATATAAAACTGCTTGTAAAATGGGGATGGGGAAGGCCTGTGCAATGCCTTCGCAAATAATGAAGGACTGATTATAGCCCCTGGTTTTTTCCGTATTTTTTCGAACTGGAATGGGGATTAAAAAGTCGATTTCATTAAATCGGTTTGCTTTTTTCAATGCCCAACCAATCATATTACCTAAAAGGAAGCCGGCCCTTTTATTTTGTTTGTATTTTAATTCAAAAAGTAAT
>JAURIP010000386.1 GCA_030832695.1 Sediminibacterium sp.
ACTGATATAGCAAAACCATTACAACAAATTACCTACGAGCTTGCAAATAAAACAATGAATGAGTCATTGCAAAATATTTCAAAGGAAGAAATTGAAGTGGTAAAAAATGTTTTACAACGTGTGTATGATAATTTAACAAGTAAAGATTTAATATAAAATATTTAAAATAAATTTTATGGAAACGACACAATCGGTCATCAAAGGTGGCGAATGGATCATCAAGGAAGTAAATGCAAAGGATATATTTATTCCTGAAGAAGTTAATGAGGAACAACTCATGGTCCGCGATATGTGTAACCAATTCATTGACACCGAAGTATTACCCATAGTAGAGCGTATTGATAAATTAGAACCAGGCTTAATGCCCTCCTTACTTGAAAAAGCAGGTGCACAAGGCTTATTAGGTATTACAATACCTGAAGCTTATGGAGGCTCAGGTAAAGATTTTGTTACTTCAGTGATTGTCGCTGAATATTTAGGGGGCGGTTATTCCTTTTCAGTCGCCAATGCAGCACATGCTGGTATTGGCACCTTACCTATTTTATATTTTGGTACAGAGGTGCAAAAACAAAAGTATGTTACAAAATTAGCCACAGGTGAATTTAAAGGATCCTATGGATTAACAGAACCCAATGCAGGATCAGATGCACTTAGTGCAAAAACAACAGCAACATTATCTGCCGATGGGAAACATTATATATTGAATGGCCAAAAATGTTGGATCACGAATGGTGGCTTTGCAGATATTTATACCGTGTTTGCAAAAATTGATGGAGAGCAATTCACCGCATTTATTATTGAACGTGGTACCGAAGGTTTTACACAAGGACCAGAGGAGCATAAAATGGGCATTAAGGGATCATCAACCGTTCAATTGTATTTTCAAGATTGTAAAGTACCCGTGGAAAATGTATTAGGTGAAATTGGCAAAGGACATATCATCGCATTCAATATTTTAAATATTGGTCGCTTAAAATTAGGTGCTGCTACATTGGGTGGTGCAAGACGTGCATTAAGCGTAACTATTCAATATGCAAAAACAAGAGAGCAATTTAAATTGCCAATTGTAAAATTTGGTGCCATCCGACATAAGTTAGCTGAAATGGCTATTAAAATGTGGGTGGGTGAAACAACTTTATACAGAGTATCGCATCATATAGATGAGCAAGAGCGACTATTATTGGCATCAGGTAAAACATTATCTGAATCATTATTAGGTGCTGCTGAAGAATATGCTATTGAGTGTGCCATTTTAAAAGTGTTTGGAAGTGAGGCGTTGGATTATGTAGTAGATGAAGGTGTACAAATACATGGCGGTAATGGATATAGCGATGAATATCAAATTTCAAAAGCCTATCGTGATAGTCGTATCAATCGTATTTATGAAGGCACCAATGAAATTAATAGATTACTTACCGTGGATATGGTTTTAAAACGCGCCATGAAAGGGAAATTAGATTTAATGGGACCAGCAATGAGCGTGCAACAAGAATTAATGAGTATCCCTGATTTTGGTTCTGAAGAAGAAGGTCTATTTGCAAAAGAGAAAAAAGCTGTTGCAAATTTTAAGAAATGTATTTTAATGGTGGCAGGCGCAGCAGTGCAAAAATTAATGATGTCCTTAAATAAGGAGCAAGAAATATTAATGAACATCGCTGATATGTCCATCATTACTTATCATGCTGAATCCGCTTTGTTAAGATTAGAAAAATTAACTGCTATGAAAGGTGAAGCAGCTACTTCCATTCAAGCAGACATTGTTCGCACCTATATTTATGATGCAGCCGATGCCATCAATAAAGCTGGAAAGGATGCCTTGAATAGTTTTGCAGATGGGGATGAATTACGCATGATGAATATTGGTTTAAAAAGATTCACCAAAGTGGATTCATTCAATAGCAAGGAAGCACGCAGACGAATTTGCGCGCAATTAGTAGCAGATGACGGTTATAAATTATAATAGGATTTACGAATGCTTGCATTTTTACAAAATAATTTTTTACGCCTTAGTTTTAAATCCTAATTTTTCAGGAGTTATTGGAAGAT
>JAURIP010000322.1 GCA_030832695.1 Sediminibacterium sp.
AAAATTTTTCTTGATTTTAAATATGGCTATGGGGGGAACTTTCGGAGGCAATATAGATGCTGCATTTAATAGTGCGCTCATGGAAGTGGATTATGTAAGAGTGTATCAATAATAATAGGGTTCACTTTTATAGTTAAGAATAATTCTTTTCTAAAAAAGCCTATGGCTAATTCACTACTTGCAATTTTAAATTAATTATTAATTACAACAATGAAACGTTTCAACATATTTCAAATTTTTATATCTCTATTTTGCGTTTTGATATTACAATTACAATTAGATGCACAATCAAATAAAAAAGTATTATTTTTTGATGATTTTACAAGTGCCAATTTAGACCGTTCCAAATGGAATGTAATTATAACAGGGGATCATTTCAATGATGAACTACAGGCATATATTGATTCTGCCAGCACTTTGTTTGTAGAAAATGGATGCTTGGTCTTTCGTCCCCAATATTCCCCTGGTTTTATCACCAAGGACGGCAAACGCTTTGATTTTACTTCAGCACGTATTACAACTCAAAACAAATTTGATTTTGCTTATGGTACTGCCGAAGCTAAAATAAAATTAACCAAAGGTTCGGGATTGTGGCCTGCTTGGTGGATGTTAGGAAATCAAATTTGGCCAGCCACTGGCGAAATTGATATCATGGAAAATATTGGTGAATCTGATTGGGCCAATGTGGCAGTTCATGGACCAGGATATAGCGGCGAAACACCTTTTGTGAATCGTCAATATTTTAATGCTTCTAATGATGTTACTAACTGGCATGTATATGCCGTGGAATGGTCACCTACCGAAATGATTTTTAAATATGACGGTATTGTTATGTATAAGGTGACTAAAACAATGATCAATCATTACGGCAAATGGGTATTTGATGAGCCCAAACATTTACTATTAAACTTTGCAGTGGGTGGCATTTACCCTGCAAAAATTAATGGCATTAAAGGAAAAGGGGTAAAGTATGGTTTACCAGAACCCACTGCGGAACTTATTAAAAGTAGCAAAGTAAAAATGTGGGTGGATTGGGTGAAAGTATCGCGTTAAAAATGAAATAAACCTAGATATTATTTATTTATAATAACGACAGAAATTGGATTCGATTTCTTCGTACCTATTTAGTTATTTTTTATAATTTTTCCTTTAAATTCGGTTAGGGTAAAAATAAATGTCCATTTTTTAGTGGGTAATTAAAAAAAATAACGATGCAAAATATTTCCAAGCAACTATTTATTACATTCATTTTTTCGATTGTCATAAATCATTTAACTGCACAAGTAAAAACCAAGGAAGATTTACAAATAACGCAACAACATCCAAGAATACTTTTATTTAAAGGAGAGGAAGCGAATTTGGTTAGCTCCATAACCAAGGATCCTGTATGGTCCATGTTGCACAATGCAATCATTAAGGAAAGTGATCGCATCATTACTATTGTGCCCATTAAAAGAATCCAAATTGGTCGACGACTTTTAGACAAATCAAGGGAAGCATTAAAAAGATTGTTCTATTTGTCCTATGCCTATCGTACCACCAATGATCAAAAATATTTAATAAGGGCAGAAAATGAAATGCTAGCAATTGCAGGTTTTAGTGATTGGAATCCATCCCACTTTTTAGATGTTGCTGAAATGACCATGGCCATGTCCATTGGGTATGATTGGTTATTTGATCAACTTTCTCAAAGCGCCAAAGATTCCATACAAAATGCTATTATTAAAAAAGGAATAGAACCATCACTTGATAGTAAAAATAATAGTTGGTTAAAAGCCGAACACAACTGGAATCAGGTGTGTAATGCAGGTATGTCATATGGAGCAATGGCAATATATGAGAGAGATCCAAAATTGGCAAAAATGATTATTAATCGCGCCATTGAATCAATGGCAATCCCGATGAAGGATTATGGACCTGATGGTATTTATCCAGAGGGCTATGGTTATTGGGGATATGGAACCACATTTAATGTTTTATTTTTAAGTGCGCTTGAAAAAATTTACGCTACTGATTTTGGTATGACGAAAGCACCTGGCTTTTTAAAAACTGCATCTTTCATGGAAAGCATGACTGGCACCACTGGTAAGCCTTTCAATTATTCTGATGCAGGGGGAAATGGCTCATTTAACCCAGCTATGTTTTGGTTGGCAAATAAAGTAAATGATCCAAGCTTACTTTGGGTTGAAAAATCCTATCTTAAAGCTGGCAGCGAGGCTAACTTAGTTACTGAAAGAATATTGCCAGCGATCATGTTATGGAAGGGAAATATCTCAACAAAGGATATTAAAGCGCCAATCGCAACTGCATTTGTAGGTAAAGGTAAAAATCCAATGGCGATGATGCGAACATCCTGGACGGATTCAAATGCAATTTATATTGCAGCAAAAGGGGGGTCTGCCTCAATCAATCACGCGCATATGGATATTGGTTCCTTCATCATGGATGCAGATGGTCAAAGATGGGCTATGGAT
>JAURIP010000241.1 GCA_030832695.1 Sediminibacterium sp.
TCGGAGGGGGCTTAAAATATCATTAAGAAAAAACTACTTAACTGATTGTACAATTTTTTTGAAAGTCTCTGGCTCATTCATTGCTAAGTCAGCTAATACTTTACGGTTCAAATCAGAACCTTTCTTAGCTAACAAGTTAATGAATTGGCTATAAGTAAGTCCTTCCTCACGCACTGCAGCATTAATACGCGCAATCCATAAAGTACGGTACTCACGCTTTTTAATTTTACGACTTACAAATGCATAAGTTAAACCTTTCTCTAATACGTTTTTGGCAACGGTATATACGTTTTTACGCTTACCATAGAAACCTTTTGCTTGATCTAAAATCTTTTTTCTTCTTGCTCTAGATGCAACGGCATTTTTTGAACGTGGCATAGTTAATATTTTTTTGAACCCTGTTTATCTAATAAGATGTAATTCGGATTCGGTTAATTTAAATGTTTTTACTCACTGGGAATTAATCGGATACTACCCTTTTAATCTTAAAAGACGAAGTACAAAGTCCTTGTTGGTAGAAGCTACCAAACCTTTTTTCCTCATCGCTCTTTTACGCTTTGTGGATTTTTTTGTAAGAATGTGTCTTTTGAAGGCTTTTTGGAAGGTGATTTCACCTGTTCCAGTAACTTTAAAACGCTTTTTTGCGCTCGAGTTAGTTTTTACTTTTGGCATTATATAATCTTATAGATTACTCCCTACTGGCGGTCTTGCACGGGCGAGACACTTGTTGAGCCTTGTGGGAAATGGATGGCGAAGGTACATTAGAATGGTGAGATGACAAAAAAAATGAGTCACTCAATTTGCATGAATGACTCATCGTATAAATATATTGATAATCAGCTATTTAACTAGCTTGAAGCCTTCTTTTTACCGCCTGCTTTTGGTTGAAAAATGGCAAACATTCTTTTACCCTCCAGCTTTGGCATACTTTCCAAGGTTCCTGCCTCTGCTAAACGTTCTGCAAATTTCAACAATAACAACTGCCCTCTGTCTTGAAACATAATAGCACGCCCTTTAAATTGAACGTAGGCTTTTACCTTATTCCCATCCTGTAAAAACTTCTCCGCATGTTTTGCTTTAAAATCAAAATCATGGTCATCAGTTCCAGGTGTAAAACGAATCTCTTTAATTTCTGATTGCTTTGAGTTCGCCTTCATTTCCTTTTCCTTACGCTTTTTCTCGTAAAGAAACTTCTTATAATCAATGACTTTACATACTGGCGGATCAGCTGTTGGCGAAATCTCCACTAGGTCCAAACCTTGATCAGCAGCTATTTTCAGCGCTTCCTGGGTATTGTATACACCCACTGTGATATTATCACCAACTAATCTAATTTGGGGAACACGAATACGATCATTGATACGATGCTCTGGTTCTTGTTGTCTTTGAAACCTGGGGTTAAATCTGGGTCCTCTGTTCGGTAATGCCATTAAGTAATTAAAAGTTTATTAATTTTAGTAAAGATAGTCATTGTTATGATATGACCCTTTATTCTTATTTTTTAAAAATACACAATTTTATTCTGCCGGCGCCAATCTTTGCGCAATTTCATCCACCACCTGCGCTAAAAATACAGATTTGTCCAACATCCCTAAATCACCCTTACCTTGTCTGCGGACGGATAGTTTATTTTCAGCCACCTCTTTTTCACCAATCACTAGCATATAAGGGACTTTCATGATTTCAGTATCTCTGATTTTTTTGCCGATTTTTTCATTGCGATCATCAATTGCCACCCGCACCCCTGCTTTTTTTAATTCCGCCAATACTGTTTCAGCATAGGGCATAAACTTATCACTAATCGGTAAAATTTTAACTTGCATCGGAGCTAACCAAACTGGAAATTTACCTGCATAATGCTCTAACAAAAATCCAATAAAGCGCTCATGTGTTCCCAAAGGAGCACGGTGAATAATTAATGGCGTTTCTGGTTCATTATCCTTATTGGTAAAATTCAAATTGAAGCGTTTGCCTTGTGCAAAATCAACTTGATTGGTTGCCAAAGTAAACTCACGACCAATGATACTCCAAATTTGAACATCAATCTTTGGACCATAAAAAGCACCTTCATCCTGCACTTCTACAAATGGTGTTCCTGTTTCAATTAATACCGCACGCACCATGGCTTCTGTTTCCAACCACAACTCAGGTTCATTAATATATTTTTGTCCTAATTTTTTTGGATCATGCAAACTTAATCGCATGACATATTTTTCAATGCCAAAAATTTTGAAATACTTTAAATACATTTCATTCACCGCTCTGAACTCCTGTGCAAATTGTTCCTTCGTACAATAAATATGCGCATCATTCATATGCAAACAACGAACACGCATTAATCCAAATAATTCTCCACTTTGTTCGTATCTGTAGCAGGTTCCATATTCTGCCAAACGCAGTGGCATGTCCTTATAACTCTTTGGTTCAGCATCAAAAATTTTATGATGATGCGGACAGTTCATTGCTTTTAAATAATACTTAGTGCCATCTAATTCCATTGGCGGGAACATACTGTCCTCATAATAAGGTAAGTGACCACTTTTAATGTACATACTTTCCTTAGCGATATGCGGTGTTACAACACGCTTATAGCCTGCTGCTTCTTCTGTTTCTTTTGCTAAGCCTTCTAATTCTTCAATAATGATGGTACCATTTGGCATCCATAATGGAAGCCCTGGCCCAACATCATCATCCATGGTATAAATACCTAATTCTTTTCCTAATTTTCTATGGTCTCTTTTTTTTGCTTCTTCTAACAATAACAAATATTCATCCAATTCTTTTTGATTCGGGAAAGTGATGCCGTAAACCCTAGTCAACATTTTATTTTTTTCATCTCCCTTCCAAAATGCACCAGCTATATTGGTAATTTTAATTGCTTTAATAGCAGCAGTATTTGGAATATGCGGCCCGCGACATAAATCTGTAAATGCACCTTGTGTATAAAAAGTAATTTTACCATCTTCTAATCCAGATAATAAATCTAATTTGTATTCATCGTTTTTTTCGGTGAAATAAGCAATGGCTTCTGCCTTAGACATTTCTTTTCTGATATATTCATTGGCTTGCTTTGCTAATTCATTCATCTTTTTTTCAAGCAATAAAACATCTTCTTCTCTGATCGTTTTATCCCCTAAATCAATGTCATAATAAAACCCTTTTTCAAGAGCGGGCCCCACCCAAAATTTAGCCCCTGGAAATTGCATCTCCACCGCCTCTGCTAATAAATGCGCAGAAGAATGCCAAAATGTATTTTTACCATCAGCGTCATCCCAGGTTAATAATTTTAAA
>JAURIP010000374.1 GCA_030832695.1 Sediminibacterium sp.
ATTAAAATTATCTTACAAACGAAACTGCAATTCCTCCGTCCACATTAATCACATTACCTGTTGTTTTATTTAATAGTCCTCCTACATAGGCAAAACAAGCATTGGCAATATCTTCAGGTAAAATAATTTCATTCAATAAAGTACGACCTGCATAATAAGCTGGTAATTCTGCAATAGTAATACCATAAGCTTTTGCACGCCCTTCTGCCCATCCACCACTCCATATATTACTACCGGCAATCACTGCATCTGGATTAATTACATTCACTCTTATTTTATCCTTGCCTAGTTCAGCGGCATTTAATCTGCTTAAATGAAGTTGTGCTGCTTTAGCTGAACCATAGCCTGCGTTATTAGGCCCGCTCACTAATGCATTTTTACTGACAATGTTTAAAATGTCACCACCGACTGATTGCTTGCGCATGATGTCAATCGCATTTTGCGTAACTAAAAACTGACCCTTTACCAATACATCATATAAGATATCCCAATCCTGTTCGGTATGATCTTCGATGGTTTTTGAAATAGATAATCCTGCATTGTTAACAATAATATCCAATCCGCCAAATTGTAAACAAGCGGTTTGCATTGTTTTCTTGATACTATTTGCATCTGTTACATCTAACACATCGGAGGCAACTGCGTCTTTACCATAGGCTTTAATAAATTCATCCTTAGCCGCCTGTAATCTTTCTAAATTATTATCAGATAAAATAACGCAAGCACCTTCACTTGCAAATTTATGTGCAATGGCTTTTCCAATACCGCCACCGCTTCCTGTAACTAATGCAATTTTTCCTTTTAATGCTTTTGGCTTCGGCATTCTTTGCAATTTGGCTTCCTCTAATAACCAATACTCAATATTAAAGGCTTCCTGTAATGGGAGTGAAGTGTAACTTGAAATTGCTTCAGCACCCTTCATTACATTAATTGCATTAATATAAAACTCAGCGGCTACTCTTGCTGTTTGTTTGTCCTTAGCAAAAGTAAACATGCCCACCCCAGGATATAAAATCACCACCGGATTTGCATCACGAATGGCTGGGCTATTATCTCTTTTACATTTTTCGTAGTATTCTGCATACATTTTTCGATAAGCAACAAACTCAGGTTCTATTTGCTTTTTAATTTCTGCAATATTTTTAATTTCAGCATCAGCAGGAATAGCTAAAACTAAAGGTGCAATTTTTGTTCTCAAAAAATGATCGGGACAACTTGTGCCCATTGGCGCTAATCTAGCGAGGTCATTGGAATTGATAAATTCTAATACACGATCATCATCTGTAAAGTTTCCCACCATTTTAGTTTCCGATGAGCATAAGCCTCTAAGTATGGGCGCTATTGCTGCAGCTTGATTGGTTCTTGCTTCCTTGGATAATGCTTGAATTTTTTGTCCTTTGAATGCAGCACCTTTTTTTACATAGCTATCTTCAAGATATTGTGCACAAATTTCAATGACTTCCAATGTATTCATATAACTTTCATACGCCGTATCTCCCCAAGTAAATAAACCATGTGATCCTAACATGATACCTCTTATTCCAGGATTATCTTCCAGACATTTTTTTAATTGTAATCCTAAATCAAAACCCGGTCTTTGCCAAGGTACCCAACCAATGGCTCCTTTAAATAGTTCTTTGGTAATTTGTTCACCATCCTTAGCTGCAGCAATTGCAATAGCGGCATCAGGATGCAAATGGTCAATATGTTTAAAAGGAAGTAGTCCATGTAAAGCAGTATCAATGGATGGCGCTTTAGAATCAAAATCGTAAATACAATGATTATATAAAGCAACAATTTCATCCTCGTAAGCTAAGCCTTTGTAAATGTTTTGTAAGTTATGTAACCGATCTAAATATAATGCAGCCAGTCCTTCTTTTTTCATTGTACCCAAATCACCACCACTTCCTTTCACCCACATCACTTCTATGGTTTTTTTTGTAAGCGGATCAATACTTCCCACTTTACATGAAGTATTACCACCACCATAATTGGTTAACCTTAAATCGGCGCCTAATAAATTGGATCGAAACACTAGTAAGCCCACTTCATCACCAGCGAGTGCTTTTACTTTTTGTTCGTCCCATAAATAACTTACGAA
>JAURIP010000173.1 GCA_030832695.1 Sediminibacterium sp.
CAAACTAAATGTTCCATCAGCATTGGTTGTAGTAGCAGCGTTGCTACCCTTGACCTTGATTGTAGCAGATGCTACAGCCTGATTGTCAGAACCTGTTACCTTACCGGTAACCTGTCTTGTCTGGGCAAATGTTGCGGAGAACATGCACAGAACACTACAAAAAACTAAAAGCATACTTTTCATAAGAATGATGTTTGGTCTGTTTAAAAATGAAGTTTAAGTGATATTGAAATAATGGTAATCTCAAAAATCAATTCAACTTGCTTTTTAAGGTTAATAAATTTTGTTTAAAATGTCTCAATCGTACTATAATATTACGGCATTATGATTATGTTAACAAAAAAAGGGGAGGGTTTTTTTACCCCTTTTTTAATAAATATTTGTGGGAAAAATACATATATTATTGATTTTCAATTATATACGTATTATTTTGAACACAATGTATAGAAAAGGTTCTAGGTTAAATAGGTACATTTTTATGCTCAAAAGTTAAAATCTAGCTTAATATAAGCCAAGACACTCGTTAAAAAAGCTACTTTTAATGATTCACTATTTCAAAATCATGACTAAGATTTTTTCAAATTTTAACTGGAATGTAAAAACCTTAGGTGATCATGCTATTCAGTTTTACCTGCCCCCAATCATGGATCCAAGGGTCATAGGCGAAATAAAAAACTTCAATGACTTTATTGTCGCAGCAGCGGCAAAAGGAATAAAAGACATCATCCCCTCCTATCATACACTTACTTTGATTTACGATATTGAACTCATGAATACGCCCTTAGATTTTGCAAATGACTTAATTGAAAAATATAAAAGTCAGCGTGAAATCAACTTGCCTAATAAGGAGTTAAATAAAATTATCGACGTCCCTGTTTGTTATGATGAAAGTTTTGGCATTGATTTAATAAGTATGTCATCAAAATTAAATTTATCAATTACTGAAATAATAAAAATACACACACAAAATATTTATCAAGTGTATTGTTTGGGATTTATGCCAGGCTTTGCCTATATGGGTGATGTGAATACTAAAATTCAAACAGCAAGGCATCCACAACCACGACAAAATGTATCCGCCGGTAGTGTGGGTATTGCAGGTGCTCAGACAGGAATATATCCGATGCATTCACCAGGTGGTTGGCAAATTATTGGCCGTACCCCACTTAAAATTTTTGACAAGGATCCAGAAGTGTTATCAAAATTCAAGATGGGAGATCAAATAAAATTTTATCCCATCACGCGAGCTGAATTTGAAACATTAAATCAAAACGAACTTAAATAATTATACATAAATGTCCGTCCAAATTGTAAAACATGGTATCATGGATACCCTTCAAGATAAGGGCAGATATGGCTTTCAGCATATCGGCATCCCTCCTTGTGGCTATTTGGATTATTTATCGGCGCAACTTTCAAACGTAATTGTAGGCAACCCAATAGATGCCCCCATTTTTGAATTACATTTTCCTGCGAGCAGTTTTATTTTTAAGGAGGAACAAACCATTTGTATTTCAGGAGCAAATTTTGTTCCAGTATTAAATGATAAAAGCGTTGCGATGAATACGGCAATGCATATTTGCAAAAACGACACCCTTCATTTCATGCAACCCCTATTGGGTAAAACCTGTTACTTAGCTATCAAAGGAAATATAGATAGTAGTTTATGGCTGAATAGCAAAAGTGATTTTATTGCCCAAATAAAAACCAATGACCAATTTAATATAATCGCATGGGATGCGGACATTAATAAAAATAGCAACAATCCTACTGAACAACAAAATCAACAAAGCATCATTGATAAAGTTCAAAAACATATTTTTAATTCAAATGAAATACGATTTATTCCTGGGCCACAGTGGAATGATTTAAGTACGGAATCCATATCAAATATTTTAAAGCAACCCTTTTATACCAGTTTGAATTCCAATCGCATGGGATACCAATTAAAAGGTCAATCCCTACAATTAATGGAAGAAAAAACTTACCTATCGAGCGCTGTCACCAGAGGTACGATGCAATTGCTACCCAATGGAGAAGTGATTGTACTGATGGCAAATCACCAGACCATTGGCGGCTATGCGAATATTGGTCAAATAATTTTGGTAGATTTACCTAAATTAGTACAGCACAAAAGTGACACCCTTTTTCATTTGAACTTAACCAATGTTGCAACAGCACATTCGGAATACAAACAAATGCAACAATGGTTTAGCTAAAATTTAATGAGACAATGCCGGACTCCATGCAAGAAATAAAAAAGCATATTGATATTAACTGCGACATGGGCGAAGGGTTTCACAATGAAGCAGAGCTCATGCCTTTTATTAGCAGTGCAAATATCGCATGTGGTTTTCACGCAGGGGATGAGGATAGCATTAAGCGTACCATCGATTTGGCGTTGGAACATAATGTTGCCATTGGCGTGCATCCAAGTTATGACGACAGAATTAATTTTGGCAGACAATCCCATTTTGTTTCCTTACTCGAATTAGCCGAATTAATTTCCGATCAATTATACTTGTTTGAAAAAGTTTCCATCCCCATGGGCCTTTCCTTACACCATATTAAATTACATGGCGCTTTATATAATGATTGTGCAAAGGATGCTGGATTAAGTAAAATTTTTATTCAAACCATTCAAGCCATTAATTCTGATTTAATTGTGTACGGATTAAGTGGGAGCCACACCATACAACAAGCAAAAAACTTGGGCAACCTTTTGCTAACGAAGTATTTGCGGATCGCACTTATCAAAATAATGGACAACTCACACCAAGGTATTTAGACAACGCACTTATATACGATCCGGAAATCGCGAGTGCACAAGCATTAAAAATAATTTTTGAAAAAAAAGTGTCCACGATTCACGAGGAGGATATTTCAATAATAGCAGATACCATTTGTATACATGGGGATGGATTAAATGCTATTCCTATTGCCACAAAACTGCATGAAGTATTAAAACAAAATAATATTGAAATCAAATACACCTAATTCCAATCCTGTTTTAAAATCAATGACAGGCTTGAGTTTGGGCGCTGCATTTTTGATGGCTAATTCATCTATTGGTCCAGGATTTTTAACACAAACCTCCTTTTATACAGAACAATTAATTACCAGTTTTGGATTTGTAATTATCATTTCAATTATTTTAGATTTTGGTGCGCAAATAAATATTTGGCGTGCCATTACTTTAAGTGGCATGCGCGCGCAGGAAATCGCCAATGAATTAGTGCCTGGCTTAGGACATATTCTTTCACTACTTGTGGTACTAGGTGGATTTGCATTTAATATTGGCAATATAGCCGGCTGCGGCTTGGCATTAAATATATTAACTGGCATTTCATTTGCAAATGGTGCAATTATTAGTGGCATTGTTGCCATCCTCATTTTTTGGATCAATGAAATTGGAAAAACATTAGACCAATTAACCAAATTTTTAGGCATCCTAAAAATTGGACTTACTTTATTTATTGTTTACGCTGCACACCCTCCTATTTTAGAAGCAGTGCATCATACTTTTATTCCTGAAAAAATATCACTCATCGCCATCGTCACTATTGTGGGTGGAACGGTTGGCGGATATATTACTTTTTCGGGCGCACACCGATTAATTGATGCTGGCATATCAGGAAGTGAACATATAAAATTTGTAACCAAGAGTGCAACCACTGGGATTATCATTTCCTCTTTTATGCGCTATATTTTATTTTTAGCAGCAGTGGGGGTTGTTTCTCAAGGAATACATTTAGATAAAAATAATCCAGCTGCTACCATTTTTGAAACAGCAGGTGGCAGATGGGGCTTGTTTATTTTTGGTATTGTTTTATGGAGTGCTGCCATATCCTCCGTGATTGGCGCCTCCTATACTTCCTATTCTTTTATTAAAAATTTAAAGGCGCGTTATTTACAAAATGAAAGATTAATGATTAGTTGTTTTATCATTATTTCCACTTCCATTTTTGTGATTACCGGAAAACCAAAGGAATTGTTATTATTAGCAGGATTAGTGAACGGATTTATTTTACCATTTGCATTATCTATTATGTTAATCGCAGGGCGAAGATTACCGATACTCAAACAATTCAAATACCCTTTGTGGATTGAAATTGCAGGTTGGCTGGTAGTAGCAGTTATGGGCACCATGAGTGTGTTTGCACTCATTGAACAATTAGGAAAATAAAAAGTGGAGAATACCGGGTTCGAACCGGTGACCCCTTGCATGCCATGCAAATACTCTACCAACTGAGCTAATTCCCCTTTTATTTATAGTTCGCCCTTACCCTCAATCCAAAGTTTCACGGAATCAGTGGTAATTGATTTTGGACGCTCTAATGGGAAACCTAATGCTCTGTCCCAAGTTAAGCTTGCTAATACACCTAATGCCCTACTTACTGCAAA
>JAURIP010000330.1 GCA_030832695.1 Sediminibacterium sp.
ACATTTTATTCCCGCCTTTAAGCCTGCAAAAGAATTTGTAAACGATGTGAAAAGCAAACGGAAGTAAGCTACCTTTGCCTGAAATTGTTTTACATTGAAAAAGCCACAATTTATTGTTGTTCTCCTAGCCATTGCTTTATTTAGCACCCTGTATTTTTTTGCCCCTAGATATAAACAAGCCGATTTGGCTGCAGCTAGCCAAACTGCTGAAAGTCAAGATGTTACATCAAAATCTGTATTAGAAGGCGCAAAAATGAATTTAGCTGCTGAGCAAAAACTGACCCTCTTAAGTATTGAAAATCAATTAAATACAAGTAAAACGTCCATTGATAGCGTTAAAATATACAAGGCACTTTCCCGTTTCTGGGCTGATTCAGCGCAAAAATTAGGCCCCTATTTATATTACACTTACAGTGCTGCTTTGTTGGAAAGTTCTGAAAAAAGCCTCACTTTTGCAGCCCAGCAGCTGGTTGATAACTTAACCGACCCTGAAGCACCCCCAGCCTTCTTAAAATGGATGGCAGGTAATGCAAAAGTTCTTTTAGATAAAGCATTGGTTATTAATCCAAATAATGATTCTGCAAAAATTAATTTAGGCGCCTGTTACTTGTTTGGTAATATATCAGACAACCCGATGCAGGGCATTTTAAAGATCAAGGAAGTGGTGGACAAAAATCCCCACAACATTTATGGGCAAATGATTCTGGCATTGGGTGGTAAAAAATCAGGTCAAAATGAAAAAGCAATTGAACGATTCTTATTGATCCTTCAAGACGAACCTAACAATATCGAAGCCTTGGTTCATTTGGCTGAATGTTATGAATTAACCAACCAAAAACCTTTGGCATTGGAGCGCTACCAACAAGTTAAGCAATCCAATAAAATAAAATCAAAGGCGTTTAACGATGCAATTGATAAGAGAATACAACAATTAAAGAAATAATATTATATAACAAAAAAAATATCGGACATGCCTTGTGGTAAAAAAAGAAAGCGTCATAAAATTGCGACACACAAAAGAAAAAAACGTTTAAGAAAAAATAGACATAAGAAGAAGAATAAATAGTTCTTCCTCCATACAAGCGTATTTCCTATGAAATACGCTTGTATATTTCCAAATTGCACACCACTTATCTACTCAGCAACTTTACCTTTACCTTTACCTTCCTTTGTAAAGTGGATGTGTTTCAAAAAATATAAAGCAGTATTTGCGTTTAATTGCGCTATGCGTGCTTTAAAAAAGTTGCTATAGTGAATAAAGATTTAATAATTAATAGCTCCCCAGAGGGTGTTGAAATCGCCTTGCTGGAGGAAAAAAAGTTGGTTGAAATACATAACGAAAAAATAGATGCCCGCTGGTCTGTTGGGGATTTATATTTAGGGAAAGTAAGAAAAATCATACCTGGACTTAATGCAGCATTTGTTGATGTTGGTTTTGAAAAGGATGCCTTTTTACACTACACCGATTTAAGCCCTTATGCAAAATCGATCATTAAGTTTACGCAATTGGCGATGAATGATCATGATAAAAGTTTTGATTTTGCCGGTTTTCAAGCAGCACCTGAAATTTTCAAAACAGGCAAAATAAGCGAAGTACTCAATGGCAAACCCAATGTATTGGTTCAAATTTTAAAAGAACCTATCGCTGCCAAAGGACCTAGATTAACCTGCGAAATTTCATTAGCTGGCAGATTCGTGGTACTTACCCCCTTTAATGAGATTGTTGCCGTATCCAAAAAAATACATTCAAATGAGGAACGCAAAAGGTTACAAAAAATAATCGAAGCGGTGCGTCCTAAAAATTTTGGTGTTATTGTGCGTACTGCAGCGGAAGGTAAAACGACTGCCGAACTACACGAAGATTTATTAACCCTTGAAGCCAATTGGAAAAATATTCAATCCAATTTAAAAGGCGCTTTACCTCCTGCGCGCATCATGAACGAGGAAAGCAAAACCACTAGTATATTAAGAGATTTATTAAATGAAGATTTTAATAAAATTGTGGTCAATGATAAAAAAATATTTGATATCACATTAAGCTATTTACAAAGAATAGCCCCTGCCAAAAGCAATATATTAAGTTTGTACGATGGTGATCAACCCATATTTGATCAATATGGTATTACCAAACAAGTGAAGTCCTCCTTTGGCAAAACGGTGAATCTGCCTAGTGGCGCTTACTTAATTATTGAACACACGGAGGCATTGCATGTCATTGATGTGAACAGGGGTTTTAAAAGTGTTTCTAATAACCAGGAAGAAAATGCGCTGCAAACCAATATGGAAGCGGCTGAGGAAATTGCACGACAATTAAGATTAAGAGATATTGGTGGTATTATTGTGATTGACTTTATTGACATGAAATTGCCTGAGCATAGACGCAAAG
>JAURIP010000159.1 GCA_030832695.1 Sediminibacterium sp.
AAAGGTCCTTTTTTAGTTAACAACAAATACATCCCTGCGATTTTTTTCACGCCTTCCTCCGTGCCAATAATTTGCACCGCAGGTCGTATTCCTTCTGCATAATTTCGGGTTAATCCCGAAAGCATTGCATCCGCTTCGCCGGTTTCCACCATCATGGCACCAAAATAATTTTGTGTGCGCATGAGTTTTAAACTCTCATATTTATTGATTCCCTTTCTTTGTCTTTTTTGAAATAAGATAGATCCGAAGAATTCTCTTTTCGCTTCCATCTCATCACTTCGTATATCAATGATGGGTAAATCAGTAATATCAATGTTATTTTCGGCTGCAATATTTTTTATGCGGGTTTCGTTTCCTAATAAAATTGGATAAGCAATACCATCATCATATATAATACTTGCTGCTTTTAAAATTTTAATATTTTCCGCATCTGAAAACACCAATCGCTTTGGATCACGGCGTGCTTTATTACTAATAATACGCATTAACTGGTTATCTAAACCAAGTCGCTTATTTAATTGTAATTCATACTCCTCCCAATTGGTGATGATTTGTTGCGCAACACCCGATGCCACTGCCGCTTTTGCTACCGCAGGTGCTAATGTGCTTAACAATCTAGGATCCAATGGTTTTGGAATGATATACTCCGATCCAAAACTTAAACTTTGTTGGTTATAAGCCATGTTTACTAAATCAGGTACTGCCGATTTTGCTAGTTCCGCCAAAGCTTTAACAGCGGCCAACTTCATCGCTTCATTAATTGACTTTGCACGCACATCCAAAGCGCCACGGAATATATAAGGAAAACCTAACACATTATTAACTTGATTAGGAAAATCTGATCGGCCTGTAGCCATAATAATATCCTTACGCACTGCGGTTGCTGCTTCATAATCAATTTCAGGATCAGGATTTGCCAATGCAAATACAATTGGATTTTTAGGCATGGACAACACCATCTCAGGGGTAACCACATTACCCACACTTAAACCTAAAAACACATCTGCCGTTTTCATGGCTTGTGCTAGCGTAATATTTTCAGACTTGATGGCAAATGGTTTGCGATCAACGCCCAAATCCGTTCGCCCTTGATGTAACACACCGTCCTTATCAAACAAAATAAAATTTTCATAGAGCGCACCTAGTGCCACATATAATTTAATACAAGCCATTGCAGCAGCGCCCGCGCCATTCACCACAAATTTCGCTTTGTCAATTTTCTTTTTTTGTAACTCTAATGCATTTAATAAAGCAGCACTACTAATAATTGCAGTACCATGTTGGTCATCATGCATTACAGGGATATTCATTTTTTCCCTAAGTTGCTGTTCAATGTAAAAACATTCAGGCGCTTTAATATCCTCTAAATTAATGCCGCCAAAAGTGGGTTCTAAAGATTTTACAATTTCAATAAATTTATCAGGATCCGTTTCATTGATTTCAATATCAAAAACATCAATGTCCGCAAATATTTTAAACAAGACCGCCTTTCCTTCCATCACTGGCTTACTCGCCAATGGTCCAATATTTCCCAAACCCAACACCGCAGTTCCGTTTGTAATAACCCCTACTAAATTTCCTTTTGCCGTGTATTTATAAACGTCACTTGGATTATTTATAATTTCGGTACAAGGAATCGCTACTCCCGGACTATAGGCCAAGGATAAGTCCTTTTGCGTTTTGGCTTCCTTCGTTGGTACCACTTCAATTTTACCTGGACGTCCAGAAGCATGATACTCCAAAGCCTGCTCCCTTCTTAAATTATCTTTTTTTGACATGAAATAGGTTTATAACGAATGTTAGTTTATTCAATCAAAGTTAGTGAATTAATTTAAAACGATTTTTATGCTAGCTAAGCATATAAGTTAACCCCCAAATAGCACATCATGCCCACCCCTTGCTCAATGGCCGACTCATCAATATTAAAATGAGGGGTATGTACATTATGTATGATTCCTTTGGCCTCATTACGGACACCTAATCTGAAAAAACAACCTGGTATTATATGCGAATAATAACCAAAGTCCTCAGCACCCATTCTTTTTTCGGTTTCTTCCACATTTTCGGCACCCATATATTGATCGGCTAATTTCCAAGCCGCTTCAGTAATCATAGGTTCATTATCAACGGTTGGATACCCAACATCCACCCTAAAATCAATTTCAGCGCCTGTAGCTATTGCCAAACCTTTGGCTTGTTGCAACATTAAATCGTGTGCATCGAATCGCCATTTTTCATCCATCGCCCTAAAAGTGCCCATCAATTTTACTTCACTCGGAATTACATTCGTTGTATTACCACCATGAATGGAACAGATAGATAATACGGATGGATTTTGTGGATTGCGATTACGAGATATAATACTTTGTAAACTTGTAATTAATTGTGACGCCACTAAAATAGTATCCACTGTTTGGTGTGGTGTTGCCGCATGCCCTCCTGGACCTTTGATGGAAATATATAATTCATCCGCACTTGCCATGACTCGCCCTTTTCTAAAACTTAATTTTCCTAAATTTAAACCTGGATGCACATGCAACGCCACAATTCCTTGTGGTATTGGGTTTTGTAATGCACCATCACGAATCATATAACTCGCACCGCCTGGATTTTTTTCCTCGCCTGGTTGAAATAATAATTTTATTGTACCCTCGAAATCATCACGCAAACTCCATAAAATTTTTGCAGCACCTAATAATATAGTGGTATGCACATCATGACCACAAGCATGCATCACCCCTTCATTGGTTGAAATATAATCCACTTTATTTTCTTCAATAATTGGAAGTGCATCCATATCCGCCCTTAATGCAACAACACGCTTTGATGGATTTTTTCCTTCAATGATGCCTAGTACCCCTGTGGTTGCAATCACAGTAAATGGAATGCCTATTTTTTGTAATTCCGCTTGAATAAATTTACTTGTTTCAAATTCCTGATAACTTAATTCAGGATGCGCATGCAAATACCTTCGCGTAGTGACATTGTCCGCTTGGTTTTGTTTTGCTAATTGTTTTATTTTTTCAAGTAAGCTCATGCTAGTAATATTTAATGGCGATTTGGTTTGCTTTTGCTAATTAAAGTTAGCAATTAATAGTTACTTTTCACCTGATCTGTTTTTGCGCCCGATACAATTGCTACGCCAGCACTACAGCCTATGCGCGTGGCTCCAGCTTCAATCATTTGCTTTGCAGTTTCATAATCACGAATACCTCCCGACGCTTTTATATGGACCGATTCCGGTAAATGCTTTCTGAATAATTGAACAGCTTCCACAGTTGCTCCTTTTTCAGCATAACCAGTTGAGGTTTTTAAATAATCAATTCCGGCTGCACCATAAATATCGCAACAAGCAATAATTTCTTCATTAGTCAATACCCCTGATTCAATAATTATTTTGATCACTTTGCCTTTGGATCGAATGATGGGAAGAATGTGATTTATTTCATCGGCGATGGCTGTCCAATCTCCATTTTTTATGGCTGATATGTTTGCAACCACATCCAATTCATCAGCACCATCCACCATCGCTAAAATAATTTCAGCAATTTTTGCTTCCGTTGCACTATAGCCAAAAGGAAATCCAATAACTGTTGCCACTTTCACTTCCGTTCCTGCAACATACCCCTTCGCTAATTTTACAAAATTAGGAGGCACACACACCGCAGTAAAATCATATTGTTTCGCTTCTGCACATAATTTTTCAATATCTGAAACCAAACAGGTTGGTTTTAATATCGTATGGTCAATGTATTGATTAAGCGGCATCTTTTCCATGACATGCTTTGTATTTTTTTCCACTTCCACAAGGACATGTATTATTGCGACCAATTTTTGGCCCTACCTGAACCGGGGCTTGCTTTTGCTCGCTTGGATCATTGTATGTTTTTTCACCTTCCACTTCATCTGATCTATTCGCGCTTAATTTACTTAAATCTGTTTTTTGTCTGCGCCCTTCTTTCACCGCACTGGTTTCCATAGGAATATGTGCATGGCATAAAAATTGTACCAACTTGTGGTTAATTTCCAAATCCATTCTTCTGAATAATTCAAAGGCCTCCATTTTATAAATAACCAAAGGATCCTTTTGCTCATAAGTAGCCGTTTGTACCGATTGTTTTAAATCATCCATCGCGCGTAAATGTTCCTTCCATGCATCATCCACCAAGCTCAATGCAATGGATCTTTCAGATTGTGCAGCCAAAGCCAAACCACTAGTTGCAATATTTTTATCTAAATTAACAAGCACATTAAAAGCAGTTTTTCCGTCACTCACTGGCACAATCACATTTTCAATATGATTGCCTTGTTGTAATCTGATATTTTTAAATACCGGAATACTATTTTGCATCATTTCTTTTTTACGATACTCATAATGCCCAATCGTTTCCTGATATACTAATTCAATTAAATCATTTTCCTTAGCAGAAGTAAATTCTTCGAATGAAATTTTACTATCTAATCCAAACTGTACAATAAGTCCCAACTTGAATGCTTCGTAATCATTCATTGTTTTATGATTCACCACCAATCCTTCCACTACTTGATAAAACGCATTGTCTAAATCCAATGCCAATCTTTCGCCAAACAATGCGTGACTTCTCTTTTTATAAATCACGGATCTTTGTTTGTTCATCACATCATCATATTCCAACAAACGCTT
>JAURIP010000319.1 GCA_030832695.1 Sediminibacterium sp.
ATTGCAGTAGATAAATTATTAGAAGAGTTGGAATTAACGGTGGCAAGCAAAAAACCACAAATGCCATTTTCAGAAATGAATGCAGAACAACTTATCTCATACATATTGATTCACCACCACTTTTATGTAAAAACAGCTATTCCAACTATCCATAACCATTTACAAAAAGTAGTTACAAAACATGGCTCAAAATTTCCTGAAATGGAGAAAGTGTTAAATGTATTTACTCAAGTAGCAGAGGAATTAATTTCACATATGGCGAAAGAAGAACAAATTCTTTTCCCAAGAATTAAGTCAATTTTTTCAAATGACTCAGAAGTACAAAAATCACATCATATTGGAGAGTATATTGACGCATCAATTAGTATTATGGAAGCAGAACATGAAATAGCAGGTGATTTATTATTTGCTATAAGAGCACTTACTAATCACTATACTGCACCCGAAAATGCTTGTACAACTCATAAAATATGCTTAGATGAGTTGAAGGCATTTGAAGAAGATTTACATCAACATGTACATTTGGAAAATAATATTTTATTCCCACTAGCACAACAAAGTAGCAATTTAGAAATGAAAAAATAATCATTCATTCGATCATTTTATTTCTTGATGCAACTAATAAGGATGACTAATATAATGCTAATAAGACCAACTTACTAGTTCACCATAACTTCATCCATAAATAACCAAGCTGGTGAGCCTGCGCCAGCATTGCCAGCAGGTATTTTATCCAAGGGAAGTGCAATAATTTTTAAGTATTTCGCTTGTGCTACAGGTGTTGCTATATTCAAGGTAAACTTACCATCTTTTGCTTTTTCAAAATTATCTTGTTTAGCAACTAATGTAAAATTAACGCCATCCATAGAGCTTAGTATTTCAACACTTTTTGGTAAATACACCCAACTTCCTTTTGATTGAAAGAAATGTAATTGGACATTCTTTAATGATTCGGTTTTATTAAACTGCATTATAGTTTCAAAGGTTTTGCCATTAAAGCCCAGCCATTCCCCATCGTTGAAACGATTACTGCTGCCAATAATACCATTGCACCAACCTTGTGCACCGGATTGATTATACGCAGGATCAGGAGTAGTTGTATTTATGACAGTTGCAGTTGTTGCTTTATTAATAGTAAATTCAGCATGTACTTCATTGACCACGGTATTTTCAAATAAAGCGCCAATGGAAATAGTCGCGGATGTAGAGACTGTTAATGGGGCAATTAATTTAGGACTTTTTATTGTCAATGGCTTTCCCGACATTTCATAAATAAGTTCTGCAGGGCTTGCAACACCAGTTGCTTGTATTGTAAAACCGGTTTTTTGCGCATTTAATTTGCTCTTAACTTTAATATCAAATAACTGCGTAGAATAATGAATGTCATTTGCTTTTAATTGACTTAAATAAGGAACTAACCTTTTTACAAAATGATCAAACCCTGGTTTTTGTTTTGTCCAAGCAACTTCAGCAAAAGCAATAGAGCGAGGAAATAACATATACTCCGCTAATTTAACATTAGTAACATATTCGGTCCATAAATTAGCTTGAATTCCTTTAATATAAGTTGCATCTAGTTCATTTAAACCCTTAGGCATTGGATTATAATTATACACTTTTGAAAGTGGTAAAAATCCACCCCAAGCGATAGAATCTTTAGGATTAGTAGATTGATAAAAATTAAAATAACAATAATCAATTGGTGTCATGATTACATCATGATGTTGCTTTGCTGCTTCAATACCACCAGCTTCCCCTCTCCAACTCATTACTTTTGCATTCGGCGCTAAGCCACCTTCTAAAATTTCATCCCAACCAATAATCTGCCTGCCTTTTGAATTTATATACTTTTCAATTCGTTGAATAAAATAACTCTGTAAAGCATGTTCGTCCTTGATCCCTTTTTCTTTCATTAATTGCTGACAAAATGCCGAACGTTTCCATGCTTCCTTTGGACATTCATCCCCACCAATATGTATCACTGGTGAAGGAAAGATGGCCATAACTTCATCTAAAACATCCTGTAAAAAATTAAAGGTATATTCTGTAGGCGAGAACACATCCTCAAAAACACCCCATGTTTCCTGTACCTTTTTTTCACTTTCAAAAGTACTTAAAGCAGGATAGGCAGCAATAGCTGCACTCGCATGTCCTGGCATTTCAATTTCAGGTACGATATTTATAAATTTAGTGGCGGCATAACGCACTAAGTCCTTCAATTCTGCTTGCGTATAAAACCCACCATAACGTTGATTGGTATTTCCATCTCCAGGAAACTTGCCAATTATGGTACCATTGCGATAGCCACCAACCTCTGTCAGCTTTGGATACTTTTTAATCTCAATCCGCCAACCTTGGTCATCCGTTAAATGCATATGCAAATTATTCATCTTTTGCATTGCCATGATATCCACTAGTTTTTTTACAAACTCCATTGGGAAGAAATGTCTAGAAACATCGAGCATCAAGCCTCTATAAGACAAA
>JAURIP010000152.1 GCA_030832695.1 Sediminibacterium sp.
TAAATTCAAAACTTGGACTTAAGTATACAGAATTAAATGAAAATCAACAAGCCTTGCTATTGAAATTGATTAAAGTGTATGTAAATAGGTATACCCACTTATTTGCTGAAAGCATGTTGAAGGATATACAAGCTGCTGGTTTAGATAATATTTTATTTGCTTGGGCAGGCACTACCATTAATCAAGTAGGCAGCCCTACCTATTATCGCGTACAAGGACCCACTTTCATTATTGAATATGATAATACACAAAACAATGCAAATCACATTCACTCTGTTATTAGAGATTTAAAAAATGATTTTGGAGGGGACGCCTTATTGAATCATTATAAGCAGGGGCATACGCAATAATAAAAAGTGAACTATTTTAATTGATTATCATGGAAAGAAGAAAGTTTATTCAAAATTCAGGACTCTTAACTGCAGGCATTTACCATGCTCCTTTAAAAGCTATTGCAGGTCCATTTGTGCAATCGCCATTATTGCATAATATACCCATTGATAAAAAATTAAATCGGGAGTGGATCAAGTCCTTATATCATAGGGGATTTGTGACGACGTATAAAAAAACTAAAAATGAGTTGCAGTATATTGGTATGCCTATTGGCGGCATTTTCACTGGCACTGTTTACTTAGGTGGTGATGGTAGGCTGTGGTTATGGGATATTTTCAATGAAAATCAAAATGGGATTGATCCCAAGACCATTGATTGGGAATCAGATTTACATGTTGGTAAAAAAGTTAGGCCGCAAGATGGATCCGCGTATGTACAACCTGCAAAAGATATCAGACCCATTGAACAAGGTTTTGCATTTAAAATTGTATCAGGAAAAAATACAATCATAAAAAAATTAGAAGCAGGGGATTGGGATGAAATTTTATTTGAAGCCACTTATCCAATGGCAAAGCTGCATTATATTGATCATAGTTTAGGCTTGGATATTACAGCAGATATATTTTCTCCTTTTATTCCATTAGATGAAAAAAATTCTGGACTACCTTGTACGATCTATTCCTTTTCAATAAAAAATAAAACAAAAAATGACATCACGGTTTCCCTATTGGGTTGGTTAGAAAATAAAGTATCGCCAAAATCAAAAAAGGAAATTGATATAAGATTGAATACTTCTGAAATTCATAATGGCTCCACAATTTTAAATAGTAGTATTAAATTGAATGGCACTGAAAATCAGGAAAAGAAAGCGGATTATGGAACCATGGCTATTGCTGCGGTTAATGGCAAGTGTATTGTCAATACTGCATTTTCTTTACCACTAACTGCTTCTTCCTTTTCAGATGAAATTTTATTACCAACTGAAAAATTAGTTTCATCAGGACCATTAATGAATTCCGTATGTACCAATCATATAATAAAAGCGGGGCAAACTATTCAGGCTAATTATATTATTGCGTGGCATTTTGCTAATTTGACTTTAAATCCAGTCATTCAGGGTAAAGGCCGTTTTTATAACCAACAATTTAAGAATGCAGTTGAAGTGGTAAAATATGTAGCTTCTCATTTTTCAGAACTTTCAACACAAACTGCATTGTGGCGACAAACATGGTATGATTCAACATTGCCATGGTGGTTTTTAGAACGTACATTTTTAAATATCTCAACACTTGCCACCACCACTGCGCATCGATTTGAATCCGGCAGATTTTATGCATGGGAGGGCGTAGGTTGTTGTGAAGGAACCTGTACACATGTTTGGCAATATGCACAAGCGGTAGGTCGCATTTTTCCTGCCATTGAGCGAGACACAAGAGAACGTGTTGATTTAGGTTTGTCTTTGAAATCAGATGGAATGATGTTGTATCGTGGTGAAGTAGTAAAAACCCCTGCGATTGATGGACAGGCCGGCACTATATTAAGAATATATAGGGAACATAAAATGTCGCCTGATAAAAAGTTTCTTCAAAAAAATTGGGATAAAATAAAGTTGGCGACTACCTGGGTTTTAAATCAGGATAAAAATGGAGATGGCATGGAAGATACGCCGATTGAAAATACATTAGATGCAGTTTGGGATGGCGAAATAGCTTGGTTAGTAGGAATATGCATTGCGGCAGTAAAAGCGAGTGAGCAAATGGCGATAGAAATGAATGATTCTAGTTTTGCCAAAACTTGTGCGACTTATGTAAGCAATGGAACTAAAAACATGGAAGAAAAACTTTTCAATGGGGAATATTTCATTCATAAACCAGATGAGATTAAAGGAAGAGAAAAATTAGGATCCTACAATACCTGTCATATTGACCAGGTGTATGGACAAAGTTGGGCACATCAGGTGGGATTAGGTAGAATCATTGATAAGGAAAAAACGATTTCTGCGCTTAAGGCATTATGGAAATATAATTTCACACCAGATGTTGGACCTTATATTAAGGAGCGAAGAGGTTGGCGTCCTTATGCCCTAGCTGGTGATGGTGGTATGGTGATGAATACCAATCCAAGTAACGAAGCAAAACCGTATGGCGAAAAAACTACTTGGCAGCTTGGGTACTTCCATGAGTGTATGAGTGGCTTTGAACATCAGGTGGCTTCACATATGATGGCAGAGGGTATGACAGATGAAGCACTTATATTAACTAGGATGATCCATGATCGATACTATGCAGGAAAACGAAATCCATTCAATGAAATTGAGTGCAGCGATCACTATGCGCGTGCGATGGCGAGTTATGGTACATTTATTTCAGCATGTGGCTTTGATTATGATGGGCCGAATGGCTATATAAAATTTGCACCAAAATTAAATGCAGAAAAATGTAAAATTCCTTTTACATCAGCAACTGCTTGGGGTTCCTATGAACAATTACAAAGCGATAAAAACTTTTCGGCAATACTAAAAGTTAAATTCGGCAATTTGTTTTTAAATAAAATTACCATTGACGCCAAAGCAACGCTTTCTGTACCTAAAATTTCTATCGGAGAAAAATTGATAAACGCAAAGTTGGTGAAGCAAGGCCAAAACTTCACTTTTCATTTTGAAAATAAAATTGAATTAAAGAAAGGGGAAGAACTAAAAGTTAAGCTTAGTTAAAATGCAAGTTGAAAAAAATAAAGTCGTTGGCATACATTATACTATTTCGGTGGATGAAGAAGGCGAAGTTTTTTCGAACCTCGGTTTTGACCCAGAGGAGTATGTACACGGTGCCATTGCTATTTTCCCAATGGTAGCCAATGCGCTTGAAGGACATCAGGTAAATGAGGAAGTTCAAATTACGCTAGCTCCACAGCATGCATACGGAGCAATGAATGAAAAATTAATTAAAACATTTTCCTCTAACTTATTTGAAAATATTGAGTCTTTTGAAATTGGCAATTTTATTCAAATACCCGATGGAACTGAAGCAAAATTATTGCAAAAAAATAAAGACACTATTTTAGTGGATGGCAATCATCCCTTCGCCGGAGCCACCTTACATTATAATATAAAAATTGCATCTATTCGCCAAGCCACTGAACTTGAAATTCAAAAAGGCCTTACCGAAGCCGTCATAAAATCATGTGATGGTTCTCCTAATTGTTGCTAAATTTAAAATATGAAAAACAAACTGCATTTATTGGTTTTAGTTTTTGTTATGAATCTGCTCGTTTCAAAAAATTTCGCACAGGAATTATACAAAGCACCGTCTAGTCAAATAAAAACGATTTGGGTAAGCCCTGAAAATCCAACAGGAGCCAAAGGCAATGCAGGCATCACAAACAAAGGGGCAAAGGGTCGTGCATTTATCACGCTAGAAGCTGGTGAAAAAGTTGCATTATTAGATGCTACTGGTGCTGGTATTGTGAGACGCATGTGGCTAAGCGGTACCATACCAAAATCGGCTGAACAAATGCAGCATGTGCGCATTGAGATGTATTGGGATGGAAGTAAAACACCCGCAGTTTCAGCACCTATTGGCGATTTTTTTGGTTTAGGTCTGGGTAAATCTAAAGCGTATAAAAATGCCTTATTCTCAAATCCAGAAGGTCGCTCCTTTAATTTTACAATTCCAATGCCATTCAGGACAGCAGCAAAAATTGTTTTAGTCAATGAATCAAGTTCACATGCGCTGGTTTGGTATGATATAAATTATACTTCAGAAAAAGTACCTGATGATGCTATGTACTTTCATGCTTATTGGCATCATGTACCAAAAACAACGCTGGGTAAGGATTTTGAAATTTTACCTACGGTCAATGGAAAAGGACGATTCATTGGAACCAATATTTCAGTGATTAGTGATACTATGTTGCGTGATACCTGGTTTGGTGAAGGGGAGGTGAAAGTATATTTAGATGGCGATAGCAAATTACCCACACTTTCAGGAACTGGAACGGAAGACTATATTGGAACAGGATGGGGACAAGGTGAATATCAAGATCAGTTTCAAGGCTCATTAATTTCAGATGATAAAAAAGGGGAGTATTGTTTTTACAGATATCACTTACCAGATCCTATTTATTTTCAAAGTCAATGTAAGGTGACTATTCAGCAAATAGGGAATAGTTCTGTTGAAAAAATTAGAACACTCATAAAAAATGGAGCAAATATTCAACCTGTTTTTTTCATTAAACAAGAAGGCGCAAGTGATATATTGAATTTAAAGGGCAACCCACCCATTACTTATGGGCTATTAGATACCAGTTTTGAAGGAGGTATTAATAATCCATTTTTTGATAATAAAAATTTTGGAATGAATTTTTATAGAACCGA
>JAURIP010000251.1 GCA_030832695.1 Sediminibacterium sp.
AAGATTTGTAAAAATTCAAGTGACATATCCTTTGACAATTGCTCATTTGCAATTTTAAAATCTAATAAGCTTAAGTAAATACGCTTCCACCTTAATTCCTCTTGTTTGATAAAGCCTTTGGCATACCTATCCCATAAACGATGGTTGTGATCAGCATAGATATTAAAAAATGCATCAAAATCAGTAATTCCTAACGCAGCTATATGATGGGTAATATATAATTCCTGCATAGTTTCCTTTGAGTTTAATTCAAAGTCCCATAAAGTGTGGTCCAAGTCAAAAAATAAATCCTTATACGCCATAGGGTGTGATTAAGAATTGCTAAAATACAATTTTGCTTCCTATCTTTAAGCATTAAATTAAAAGGGTTACTTAAACTTCATATTTGATCATGAATGTAGTTATCACAGGTGCTTCACAGGGAATAGGTTTGGCTATTGCAGCCGCTTTTGCAAATGCAGGATATACTTTATGCTTATGTAGTAAAACAAAGGCGAATATGGATGCAGCAGGTAATTCATTAGCTGCAAAATATCCAAATGCAACTATTCATTTTACGCATGCGGATCTGAGCAAAAAAGAACAGTGTACGCAATTCGCCCAATGGTGTTTGGAAAAGGGTATGCCTAGTATTTTAGTGAATAATGCAGGATTTTTTTCACCTGGTAATATTGAAGATGAAGCGGATGATGCATTGGAACAACAAATGGCGGTGAATTTATATTCGGCTTATCATACCACACGTGCTTTGCTTCCTGCAATGTTAAAAATGGGTAAGGGGCATGTATTTAATATTTGCTCCATTGCCTCCCTCAATGCCTATGCGCAAGGAGGTTCCTATAGTATTAGCAAGTTTGCCTTATTGGGATTCTCAAAAAATTTAAGACTAGAATTAAAAGACAAAGGAATAAAAGTAACCGCAGTTTGCCCAGGGGCAGTGTATACCAATAGCTGGGTGGGTTCTGGCGTGGATCCAAACAGAATTATGGAATCCGAGGATATTGCAAAAATGATTTTTGCAGCAGCGCATTTGAGCCCGCAAGCAGTGGTGGAAGATATAGTGATGCGTCCGCAAAAAGGGGATTTGTAATTATTATTTTACTTTTTATATTTCAACTCCGACTCTTATTTATAATCTTTCAGCACCTTCATCATCATGATTGATTGGATAGTCATTTTCGGTATTGGCGGCATTGTTATCATTTTTTGAAAAACTGGCTCTTGCCTTTTTAGCAATCGTTATTCTTTCGATAATTAAATCTGCAATCAAATGTGCCGCATCCTCATTGGGATTTTCATATAATACTTTTTTTAATTTAGCTTCAGATACATCAATTCGGTAAAGTAACTGCACCACTTTAGAAAAGTCATGATTGATAAACTCATTAAGGTAGGCTATTAATTTTTCCTTAGAATAGGTTTCTAAAGTGAGTAGGGATAATTCCATTAGTTAAATTTTTCAATAACGCCTAAGCTAAATAAAGCGAAGTCGTATTTTACAGGATCCTTAGGTGCTAAAGTTCGTAAATATTCCGTTAACTCCATGGCAGCAAGCCAATCCGTTTGTTTCCGTTGCAGAATACCCAAGGAGCGGGATACCCTTGCTACGTGCACATCTATCGGGCAGATGAGTGCCGCGGGTTGAATGGATTTCCATATGCCAAAATCTACCCCCTGTTGGTCCTGTCGAACCATCCATCTTAAATACATGTTGAGGCGTTTACAAGTGGAACCGGATAGGGGACTGGCTATATGTTTTTTAGTGCGATGTGGGGTATCTTCTAATGAAAAAAAATATTGCTGAAAATGGGTAAGGCCATCTTCCACATTTCTAATTGGTTTGCCTGTTATTTGATTTGTGAAAAATGCAGTTTCTAAACTAGGCTGCTTTGCATAGTGCTGTTTGAAAAATTCAATACAGTATAATAAGTCGGTATCGTTAAAAGTGCGGTGTACAAAACCGATTAACTTTTTTAAATCTTTGGGTTGCTGGTGAATACAAAATTCGTAGGGCGCATTATCCATGCGTTGCAATAGTTCCTTACTCTTATTAATAATGGTGGTTCGATTACCCCAGGCAAAAATAGCTGCAAAAAATCCAGCGATCTCAACATCTTGTTGTTTTTTAAACTGATGCGGAATACAAATAGGATCTTTTACTATAAAATCAATCTTATTATATTGTTTTACTTTTTGATCTAATATTTTTTTAATTTCTTGCTGGGTATTCACTTGCTCAATTGTCCTTTTCTAAATGGGTGCTATATTAAAATAGTTCCTATAATTGTTTTATCCAATTGCTTGTGCTAAATCAGCAATAATATCTTCGGCATCTTCAATACCCACACTTAAGCGAATTAATCCATCGGCCAAACCATTAGCAATCCTTTGTTCACGAGGAATAGAGGCGTGCGTCATACTAGCTGGATGATTGATCAGCGATTCAACACCGCCTAAACTTTCTGCTAATGAAAATATCTTTGTGCTCGAAAGTACTTTTGTTGCTGATGCAATGCTATCGTCCTTTAAAGTAAAACTCATCATACCCCCAAAACCACGCATTTGTCGTTTTGCAATATCATGATTAGGATGGTCTGCAAATCCGCACCAGTATACCTTTGCTACTTTAGGGTGTTGGCGTAAATAGGCTGCTACTTTTTCGCCATTTTCACAATGTCTTTGCATACGCACATGCAAGGTTTTGATTCCTCTTAATACTAAAAAGCAATCCTGTGGTCCCGGAACTGCACCGGTACTTTTTTGAATAAAATAGAGTTGGTCACGTAAGGCTTGATCATTCATTACCAAACATCCTTGTATTACATCGCTATGCCCGCCTAAATACTTGGTAGCAGAATGCATGACAATGGTGGCGCCATCATCCAATGGATTTTGTAAATAGGGAGAAGCAAAAGTATTATCTACACAAACCATACAATTGTGTTTTTTACCGATAGCTGCAACAGCTGCAATATCTGTAATATTCATCAGTGGATTCGTAGGCGTTTCCACCCAAATCAGTTTGGTAGCGGGTGTTACGGCATTGGCAACATTATCTGCATTAGAAGTGTCCACATAAATAAATTTAATGCCCATTTTTTCATGCACTTTTGAAAACAAACGAAATGAACCACCATACATATCATGTGCAGCAATTACTTC
>JAURIP010000356.1 GCA_030832695.1 Sediminibacterium sp.
AGTAGAAGCAAATGGTTCAATGGACAACATAACAGCAGCAGCAAAGAGCATGCAAAGCGATGCGCCTGCTTGTAGCACTTGCGGACATATTACAATAAGAAGTGGTACATGTTATAAATGTTTAAACTGCGGTACAAGCATGGGCTGTTCGTAAAAACTAAATTTTCATAAAATGTAAAATTTGATTTTACTTCTCTAATGATTTTTTAAAAGGCCCCCATAAACGGGGCCTTTTTTGATTTTTTGTGATTTTTTGTAAAATATAAAATTCACAAAAACATCCTCTTATGATTTTTTAAAAGGCCCCCATAAACGGGGCCTTTTGTTTTTTTATCCTTAATTATTTCTATTTACCCCTTTAAGGCTTTGTTTAAGCTTGTTGCCTTTTTTAAATCAAATAATTCCCACTTATAAAATGAGGGGGACTTTTTTGCATTTCATTCAATTTTTTCTTTAAATTCATTCTTTAATTACAATAGCAAAAACGATTGCCTTATGTCAAGTTTTGAAGTAAAAATATCTCCTAAAAAATACGATGCAGTGATTGTGGGTTCTGGTGCCGGAGGAGGAATGGCTGCCTATGTATTATCCAAAGCGGGATTAAAAGTTTGTTTATTAGAAGCAGGTCCAGAATTTGATCCTGCAAAAAATTCAGCACAATTAAAAAATCCATGGGATTCTCCTCGTCGTGGAGCAAGTACCAAAATGAGACCCTTCGGCGATTTCGATGCTTCTTTCTGGGGCTGGGAAATTGATGGAGAACCTTATACGCAAACTCCAGGTAGTGATAAATTCGAGTGGTGGAGAGCAAGAATGGTAGGTGGTCGTACGAACCATTGGGGTCGTATCTCCCTTCGTTTTGGACCACGCGATTTCAAAAGAAAAAGTATCGATGGTTTAGGTGACGACTGGCCAATTGGCTACGAGGACATCAAACCTTACTATGATAAGATTGATAAATTAATTGGTGTATACGGAACCAATGAAGGTCGTGAGAATGATCCTGATGGAATTTTCTTACCTCCTCCAAAACCTCGTTTACATGAGTTAATGTTTAAAAAAGCAGCTACCGGCATTAATATTCCTGTAATTCCTTCTCGTTTATCTATTTTAACTAAAAAAATTAACGACGAACGTGGTGCTTGTTTTTATTGTGGTCAATGTAATCGTTCTTGTAAAGTATACGGCGACTTTTCTTCTTCATCTGTTTTAGTTCGACCTGCTATTTTAACTGGCAACGTGGATTTAATTACTGGTGCCATGGCGCGTGAAGTAATGACAGACAATGAAGGAAAAGCAACAGGTGTTTCTTATGTCAATAAATTTGACAACCAAGAATATCAAATCAATGCAAAAGTGGTTATCCTTGGAGCAAGTACTTGCGAGACAGCTCGTTTGTTACTCAATTCAAAATCTACCAAGCATCCCAATGGTTTAGCCAATAGTTCTGGCGTAGTAGGACATTATTTACATGATTCTACTGGTGCTGCAATGGGTGGTGTAATTCCTTCTTTATTTGGCCGTAAGCGTTACAATGAAGATGGTGTGGGTGGTATGCACGTTTACACTCCATGGTGGTTAGATAACAAAAAATTAAATTTCCCTCGTGGTTATCATATTGAATATTGGGGTGGCATGAGCCAACCTGGTTATGGCTTTGGAATGGGAATGCAAGGTATGAATGGCAAGTTCCAAGTGAATGGTAGAACCAAGGAAGCAGGTGGTTATGGTGAATCATTAAAAGAAGATGTTCGTTTCTTTTATGGTGCCAATGTAGGAATGGGTGGACGTGGTGAAGCGGTACCTCGCTTTGACAATAAATGTAGTATTGACCCGGATGTAGTAGATAAATATGGTATTCCTGTGTTGAAATTTGATTGTAAGAATTCTGAGTATGAAGTGCAACAAGCAAAGCATATGAAAGAAACCTTTAAAGAAATCATGCATGAAATGGGTGCTGTAATTACTTGGGGTGATCAAGATGATGCAAGTAATAAATATGGCTTATCTAATCCAGGAAATATTATTCACGAAGCAGGAACAGTGCGTATGGGTGCCGATAAAAAAACTGCTCCATTGAATGCATTTGGACAAGCCTTTGATTGTAAGAATTTATTCTGCGTAGATGGATCGGTATTTACTTCGCAAGCAGATAAAAATATTACATGGACTATTTTAGCATTGTCTATGCGTACTTCAGAATATGTATTGGATCAA
>JAURIP010000276.1 GCA_030832695.1 Sediminibacterium sp.
GCAACAATTGTATGTTTTTCAAGCCCACCAAAAAGTAGAAAAGAAAAAAGCAAATACCACGACAAATAATAAAAATGTAAAAAAAGTAGTTACAGGATTAAAGTATATGAAAAGTATCGAAGGAAACGAGCAGGATTTATTAACGGATCTTACTTTAACTTTTGAAACACCTGTGCAATTCAATGATAGCTTCCCTATTGTATTATGCGACACCTTCAATAAACCATTAAGTAATTACACCGTATCCATTGACACGGCAACAAAAAAGCTAGTAACCGTTCATTACGATTGGTTCGAGTCAACGCCCATGCGTTTAATTGTTCCTATAAGAAGTTTACTAGATACCAACCAAAATTACATCTCGAAATCGGATACCATTAAATTTATCACTAAAAGCGATGCAGCCTATGGCAGTGCCTTAGTAAGGGTTTCCGGTTATCAAAGTATGCTTCATCCAATTTTACTATTAACCAAGGACAATAAAGTCGCCTATAGTTATCCAATAAAACAATCCCTGATACAAATACTAAAATTACCGCCAGGTGATTATGATTTAAAAGTATTAGACGATACCAACAATAATGGCATTTGGGATACGGGTAAATATAATAATGCAATTAAGCAGCAGCCAGAAATTGTTAAAAAATTGACCGATATACTCAATATTAAAGCGAATTGGGAGAATGAGGTTAATGTAATTATTAATAAGTAATTTTACTTTGATTAAACACCTATGCAATTACCTTCCACTTTATTAGAAAATGCCGTTGCTGAATTTTCAAAATTACCAGGCATTGGTAAAAAAACAGCACTCCGATTGGTATTGCATTTATTAAAACAAGAAACAGAAGTCACCACTCATTTCAGTGAGATATTACAGAAAATGAGAAAGGAAATAAAATTTTGTCAACGTTGTTACAATATTAGTGATGGAAACATCTGTTCTATTTGCGCTAATTCCGGACGACAAAAAAATACCATTTGTGTGGTAGAAAATATAAGAGATGTGATTGCAATCGAAAACACGCAACAATTTAATGGTACTTACCATGTATTGGGGGGGATTATTTCCCCCTTGGACGGTATTGGGCCGGAACAACTAACCATTGATCCCTTAATTGAAAGGGTCAAAAAAGAAGAAGTCACTGAATTGGTTTTTGCGCTAAATCCAAATATACAAGGAGACACCACCATTTATTATATCCAAAAAAAACTCGCTAAGTCGGATTGTATGATCACGACCATTGCCCGAGGTATTGCCTTTGGCGGGGAACTAGAATATGCAGATGAAATGACCTTAGGTAAGAGTATTTCCAATAGACAGCCCATCCAACAGTATATAAAATAGTCCAATTTAAAAATAATCTTTAGTTTTGATGTTTAAACACCAAGATATGACCCTTCGAATCTTCGCATCCCTATTATTGCTTGTATTCACCCAATGTGCATTTGCACAAAAAAATTACAGTACCACCAGTGCAGAAGTACATTTTATTGCCCAGGATGATAGTGATATTGACGCAGTGAATAAAGCAGCCGTTTGTAGGCTACAAAGTAACGGAGATTTGAGTTTTATTATGCTGATCAAGGATTTTAAATTTGACATGGCCGACATGCAGAAGCACTTTAATAAGGAATATATGGAAACAGATCAATTTCCAAGAGCCTTTTTCAATGGCAAAATAACCAATTTCAACACGGTGAATTTTTCAAAAGATGGCAAATATCCTGTTAATGTAAGTGGCGTAATGCAAGTACATGGGGTCAATAAAACGATGGAAACAGTCGGTACCATTGAAATAAAAGGCGGTGTACCTAAAGCAACTGCCCAATTTGTAGTAAGATTAAAGGACTTTAAAATCGGAGGCATTTTAATAAAATTTGTAGCCGATGAGATGAATATTGATATAGTCGCTGCTTTTTAAAAATATTTCATATATAGGTGCTTTAGCCGCTTGCTTTAAGGGCATTGAAACAGCCCTATTTTCCTAAGGGATTTATCCCATTTCTATTAAATAGGTCATTATTTGGCTACAATACAATAGTGTATTAACTTTGCCCCGCATTGCAGGCGGATTTGTTTATTGTTCACCCTGCTTTCCGAAAGGAAAAAAATAGAACTAATAAACGATACTATTATACCTCCTCCATTTTTATAGTATTAATTAGTTGCTGTCTTTTTCTTTTGGATACATGCATAAAAATTTATTTATGTCAATTCAAGAGAACCTCAAAAAAAGAATATTAATTATTGATGGCGCCATGGGCACCATGATTCAGCGTCATAAATTAACGGAAGCAGATTATCGTGGAACTAGGTTCGCTAATTGGCCATCCGATGTAAAAGGGAACAATGACTTATTGTGTATTACCCAACCCGCCATTGTTACTGGTATTCATTTGCAATATTTAGAAGCAGGTGCTGATATTGTAGAAACTAATACCTTCAGCAGCACGTCGATCGCTATGGCTGATTATGACATGCAGGATTTGGCATATGAATTAAATGTCGCTGCAGCTAAATGTGCGAAAGAGGCAATCACCCAATACAAATCAAAGCATCCGAATGCAACTGAAAAATATATTGCCGGAGCTATTGGTCCTTTGAATAAAACATTAAGCTTATCACCCGATGTAAATAATCCCGGATTTCGTGCGGTCACTTTTGACGAAGTAGTGATTGCTTATACAGAACAAATTCGTGGACTTGTGGATGGTGGTGTGGATATTATATTAATCGAAACCATCTTTGATACTTTAAATGCAAAGGCTGCGATATTTGCAGTGAAAGAATTTTTTAGAAAACTAGGGAAGCCGGAATTACCCATCATGATTAGTGGTACTATCACCGATGCATCCGGTCGTACTTTAAGTGGACAAACATTAGCAGCATTTTATACATCAGTTGCACATGCA